>CANRZD010000038.1 GCA_947644325.1 uncultured Clostridia bacterium | reverse complement strand
AGGTAGGCCGCGTCGAACACCCCCTGGTGGGTCTTGCCGTCCTCCCCCACCACGCCCGCCCGGTCGATGGCCAAAAGGACCTTCAGCCCCTGCAGGGACACATCGTGGATGAGCTGGTCGTACCCCCGTTGCAGGAAGCTGGAGTACACTGCGAACACCGGCAGCATCCCCCCGGCGGCCAGGCCCCCGGCGAAGGTGACGGCGTGGCCCTCGGAGATGCCCACGTCGTAAAAGCGGCTGCGGAACTTTTCCTTAAAACCCGAAAGCCCCGTGCCTGCCTGCATGGCCGCCGTAATGGCGCAGATCTTGGGGTCTTCCGCTGCTAAATCACACAAAGCCTCCCCAAAGGCGTCGGAAAAGCTCTGGGATTTGGCCCCGGTGTCGCCGGTATCCACGTCAAAGCCGGAGAGGCCGTGGTAGATGCCCGGGTCGTTTTCCGCGTACTGGTAGCCCTTGCCCTTGTAGGTGCGCACATGCAGCAGCACCGGCTTATTGATGAGCTTGGCGCTCTCCAGGGTCTCGGTGAGCTCTTTTATATTGTGCCCGTCAAAGGGGCCGTAGTAGGCAAAGCCCAGGTCATCAAATATGGTGGGGTTGTAGAAAATTTTCTTGATGCGGGCCTTCATATGCCGCAAAAGGCTGCCCAGGGGCCTGCCCAGCAGGGGCAGGCGCTGGAAGGAGCTTTTCAGGTTGCTCTTTATCTTGATGTAGCCGGGCTTTGTGCGGATATAGGTGAGATACCGGGCCATAGAGCCCACGTTTTTGGAGATGGACATGGTGTTGTCGTTTAATATGACAATGAAGTTCCGGTGCAGCCGCCCGGCGTTATTGAGGCCCTCGTAGGCAAGGCCCCCGGTCAGGGCCCCGTCGCCGATGACGGCCACCACGTAGCCGTCCTTCCCTTGCATGGCGTTTGCCTCTGACACCCCCAGAGCCGCCGAGATGGACGTGCTGCTGTGGCCGCTGCTGAAGGCGTCGTATTCGCTCTCCTCCCGGCAGGGGTAGCCCGCCAGGCCCCCTTCCTGCCGGATGGTGGAAAACTGCGGGTAGCGCCCGGTGAGGAGCTTATAGGGGTAGCTCTGGTGCCCCACGTCCCACACGATGGTGTCCCCCGGGGGGTCAAAGGCCAGCCCCAGGGCCACGGTGAGCTCCACCACGCCCAGGTTCGACGCCAGGTGCCCGCCGTTATGGGAGACCGTCTCGATGATGACCTGACGCATCTCCTCGCAGAGGGCCTCCAGCTGCCCCTTGTCCAGGCCCTTTATATCCCGCGGCGAGCGGATGCCCTCCAGTAATTTTCCCATTCCCCGTCAACTCCAGCCTTTATTTTGCCGCCTGCAGCCGGGCGGCGGCCACGGTGTTTTTCATCAGCATGGCAATGGTCATAGGCCCTACGCCCCCGGGCACCGGGGTAATGTACCCGGCCTTGGGCTCGGCTTCACTGAACTCTACGTCCCCGCAGAGCTTGCCGTTTTCGTCCCGGTTCATGCCCACGTCGATGACCACGGCCCCGGGCTTTACCATGTCGCCGGTGACGAAATGGGCCTTGCCCACGGCGCTTACCAGAATGTCCGCCCCCCGGCAGATGTCAGAAAGGTTCTGGGTGCGGCTGTGGCAGATGGTCACGGTGCCGTTTTCATGGAGCAGCAGCATGGCCATGGGCTTCCCCACAATGTCGCTGCGGCCGATGACTACGCACTGCTTGCCGCAGATGTCCACCCCGGTGGACTTGATGAGCTCAATGACCCCGGCGGGCGTGCAGGGCAAAAAAGTATAGCTTCCCTGCATGATCTTCCCCACGTTGTAGGCGTGGAAAGCGTCCACGTCCTTTTGGGGGTCGATCTTCTCCACCACCGCCGCCTCGTCCAGGCCCTTTGGCAGGGGCGACTGCACCAGTATGCCGCTGATCTCCGGCTTCTTGTTGAGCCGGTCGATCAGGGAGAGCAGCTCCTCCTGGGTGGTACCGGCAGGCAGGGCGTATTCCTCTGAGTAGATGCCCACGGCCTCGCAGGCCTTTTTCTTGTTGTTCACATAGATGCGGGAGGCAGGGTCCTCCCCCACAATGACCACGGCCAGGCCGGGGGCAATGCCCTGGGCCTTCAGACCCCGTACTTCCTCCGCCACCTGCTCCTTTACTTTAGCTGCGATGGCTTTCCCGTCAATCCTTATCGCCATGGGAGTCCTCCTTTCCCTCTTCCGGTTTCTCTTTTTCTTTTTCTTCCTCTGTATCTTCTGCTTTTGGCTCGCTTTCTTTTGGTTCTTCTTCCGGCTCTTCTTTGGATTTTTCTTTATCTTCGGCTTCCTTTTCTTCCTTGGGCTCTTCCTCCCCGCCTTCTTCCTTCTGGGGCCGGTCGCCAAAGATAGTGCTCTTTTCCAGGGCCGGGTCTATCTCGGGCTTAATGAGCCCCACGGCCTCCATGACCTCCGGGCTGCCGCAGCCGGTGAGGCTGGTCCTTCTGCGGAATACAAACAGCAGCACAAGCCCCCCAATGACGCTGGCGGCGGCCACCACCTGAGAGACCCGCAGGTTCACCACGTGGAGCATGAGGCTGTCTGTGCGCAGGCCCTCGATGCAGAAGCGCACCGCCCCGTACCACACGATGTAGAGCAGGAAGGTCTGGCCGTCGTAGCGGCGCCATTTCTGGTTAAAGAAGTGCAGCAGCACAAAGCCCAGCAGGCACAGCAGGGATTCATACAAAAAGCAGGGGTGCACGGCCACATTGCCGGTGTTGTCGCTGCTCATGCCCCAGGGCAGCAGGGTGGGCGTGCCGAAGGCCTCCTGGTTCACAAAATTCCCCCAGCGCCCCACGGCCTGTCCGATGAGAAAGCCCAAGGACGCGATGTCCAGCACCGCCAAAACCCGCAGCTTCCTGAGCTTCGCCATGAGCCCCCCGAACACCAGCGCCCCTATAAGGGACCCATACAGGGCGATGCCGCCGTCGTGTATCTTGAAGATCTCCATTGGGTTCTTTATGTACTTGTCGCCGGGATAGAAGATCACGTAATAAAGCCGGGCGCAGACGATGCTGCCGATAAGGCCCACGATCACCGCGTCAAACAGGCGGGACATGTCGATGTTCATCTTCTTCACCGTAAGGGACACATAGACCATGGCCAAGAGAAAGCCCAGGGCAATGAGCACCCCGTACCAGCGGATGGAATAGTCGCCGAAGCCCAGCATCTGCCCCAGGGGCAGGGCCACTTCGTTTACCGTAAACGTAAGCCCCAGGCCGGGGAACGAAACTCATAAAGTTTTTTCCTCCTTGCAAGCAGTCACCCTATTATACCAATTTTAAGAGCTCCTTGCAAGACTTCCGGCAGAATTAAATCCGCGCGGGAAAAAGCGGGCGGCCTGACCCCTTCGGCCTGCCGCCCGCTCCCTGATATTTTTATGGCTTTTTATATCTGCGCACCCGCTCGTCGTCGATGACCCCGCCCCAGTTCATGCCGAAGGCGAAATCGTAGGCGTGGCCCGCGCTGTCTATATAGGGGTCCATGTCAAAGGGCACGTCCTCACAGTGCTTCTCCACGGTCTCCATGTTAGCGGGCATCTGCACGGGCAAAAGGGCCGAAGGCTCGGCCCTGCCGCTGACCAGCTCGAAGACAGCCTGGGCCTGCACGCCGAAATCAATGAGAATGGCGTCGGCCGACTTCTCCAGCTCAGAGACCACCGTGGGGTTGTGCATCCGCAGGCAGACGATCACGGGCTTCTCCCCCATGGCGGCCTTGGTGTCCAGCACCAGGTCCAGGTCGCTTTCGTTGGCGGCCGTGCCGGTCTTGCCCTTATAGCCCCGGTTTGTGAAATCCTCCCGGAAGTCGCCGCCGCCGATGCTCTCCTCCCGGGCGGCCTCCGCCTTATAGGGCCGGTACTGCAGGGAGATGGGCATATAGCCGTTGCCGCCCTTCTCCCGGTCCTCCGCGGAGTAGCCGTCGGAGAGGGGGCTCTCGATGAACACCAGGGCGAAGTCCGCGTCCTCCGGGCGCTGTGCCCGGTCGAAATATTTTTCTGTAAGCTCCGCCGACACCGGCGTGACCTTCTGCCCCGGCATGGACTGGCGGAAAAAGCCCTTGCGGGCCTTGATGGTGCGCTCGGGTATGTACACCTTCTTGCGGCCGGCAACGGGCAGGGCCCCCTGGTTTTTCACCATGACAACAGACTTCAACTGGGCCGCAAAGCCCGCCCGGCACAGCTCTTCGCTGCCGATGACCCGCACGCTCTCCTGCGGGTCCAGGTAGGGGTTCTCAAAGAGGCCGCAGCGGAAAATGTTCTTTAAGAGCCGCACCGCCGACTGCTCCATGCGCGCCCGCATGGCGGCCTCGCCGTGCTTCTCGCAGCCGATCTTATAGGCCTCCAGTATGGGCCCTATCTCCGAGTTGCCCCCGAACTGGTCCACCCCGTTCTCTATGGCCAGCAGGTGGCGTTCGGCCACCGTCAGGTCTTCCACGCCGTAGCAGCGGCTGCTGAAGGAATCGATGTCCGGCAGGGGGTCGGCGGTGATGCCCCAGTCGGTGCACACGATACCGTCGTACCCATAGGCGCCCCGCAGCACGTCGTGAATCAGGTAGCGGCTGTAGGAATTGCCCACGTTTTTGCCGTTTTCCGTATCCAGCCCCCAGGAGATGGTGTAGTAGGGCATAATGGCCGAGGCCGCCCCCGTGGGGCCGCTGAGCTTGAAGACGCCCTCTGTGAAGGGCTTGCGGTGCTCCTCCGCGTTCTGCCCCGGGTACACCGCGAACTTCCCGAATGGATAGTGGGCGTCCCGGCCGGCCTCGCAGGGGCCGCCGCCGGGCCAGTGCTTTGCCATGGCGCACACGCTGTTCTTGCCCCAGCCGTCCTTTTCGCCCTGGGTGGTCTGCAGGGTGTCGCAGTAGATGCGTCCTAATTCCGTCACCATATCCGGGTGGGTACCGAAGGTGTCTTCAAAGCGCATCCACCGGGGCTCGGTGGCCAAATCTACCTGGGGGGACAGGGCCGTGGTGATGCCCAGAGCCCGGTACTCTGTGGAGATGGCCTTGCCGAAGGCCTCACAGACCTCCGGGGTGAAGGTGGCGGCGATGCCCATGCCCTCGGGCCATTTGGAGACATCGTCGGCGCCGGACTTAAACTCGGCCCCGGCCTTGCTGGCCCCGTGGCGGGGGTCGCTGGAGATGTTCACCGGGATGCCCCAGGGCAGGCCCTCGGCGAAGGCCTGCAGCTCATTGGACCACCGGGCGGCGGTCTCCCCGGACTCCAACTTCATAGCCAGCACGTGGCGCACGTGGTCCTTGTCCAAAAAGCCCTTCTGCTGGTCGGTGAGGGCCCACTTTTCCTTACCGCTCTCCGGGAAGAGCTTCCCGTCGTAGGTGCCCTTAAAGGGCTCGCCGGGCATGGCGGGCACCATCTGGTGGGGGGAGTAGAGCATCAGCCCCGCTATCTCCTCCACCGACAGGCGCTTTGCAAGGTCTTTGGCCCTCTCCTCATCGTCCAGCCGCCAGTCTTCATAGGGCAGAAGCTCCCCTGTGCCCGCTAGGTCCTTGAAGAACAGACCGTCCACCTCCAAAATCTTCGCGGACACGGCGCCGATCTCCGGCCCTTCCGGGTTTTTGCAGATCTTTACTTTTTTGTCCTCCACGCTTATACATCCTCCTTATAACGGGCGGATCACCGAAAGCACGCTGCGGTCCTCCCGTAAAATTGTAAGCTTTTCCGCGACCTCCTCCAGGGTCACCTGGGCCAGGGCGTCGATATAGGCAAAGAGCTCCCGGCCCTTCAGGGTCAGGTTCAGCACGCCGTTTGCGATGCTGGAAGCGCTGTTGAGGGCCGAAATGTTCTCCCCGTACAGGGCCCGTTTGGCCCGCTCGAAGTCGTCCCGGGGCACGCCCTCCCGCTTCAGGCGGCCGATCTCCTCCTTTATGGCCCGGGCCACGGCCTCCGGGTCGTGGGACTCGCCCCCGAACATCACTGTGGCGTAGCCCGCCCCCTCGAAGTATTCATAGCTGAAGCTGGACTCGTTTACAAGCCCCCCGTCCAGCAGCCGCCGGAACAGCGGCGAGGACTCGGAAGCCAGCACCTCCAGCAGGATTTCCATGGCGGCCAAGTCCTTTTCTGTTTTTAGGGCCCCCGCCTCCTCCTTGAAGCCGAACTGGAACAGGGGCAGCGCCACCGCCAGCCGTTCCTCCACCGTAGGCTCAGCCACAGTCTCCGGCTCCTTTTGGAACACCCGGTCTACCCGCACGGGCTCGCAGGGCTTGAGCATTTTGTCGCACAGGTTAAGCACCTGGTCCTGGTCGAATTTGCCCACGATCACCAGGGCCATGTTGTGCAGGTTGTAGAAGGTGCGGTAGCAGCGGTACAGGTACTCCGGGGTGATCTTCGCGATGCTCTCCACCGTCCCCGCAATGTCCAGCCGGATGGGGTGGCTGTGGTACATGGCCCGCAGGTAATTAAAGAGCACCCGCCACTGGGGGTCGTCGTCATACATCTTGATCTCCTGGCCGATGATGCCCTGCTCTTTTTTCACCGTTTCCTCCGTAAAATACGGGGCCTGCACGAAGTCCAGCAGAATTTCCAAGGACTCCATGAACCGCTCTGTGCAGGAGAACAGGTAGCAGGTGGACTCAAAGGAAGTGTAGGCGTTGGCGCTGGCCCCGGTGCGGGCGAACCGGGCAAAGGCGTCCCCGTCCTCGCTCTCAAAGAGCTTGTGCTCCAGGTAGTGGGCGATGCCCTCGGGCACGGTCTCGGGCCCGGGCTCGTCGCTGCGGCGGAAGCAGTTGTCGATAGAGCCGTACCGGGCGCCGAAGATGGCATAGGTGGTGTTGCCGCTCTCCTTGGGGTATAGGTAAATGGTCAGCCCCGTGGGGTGGCAGACCTTAAAGTAGTGGTCCCCCGCCCGCGGGCTTTTCACTTTCTGTATTTCCATCTCAGCACCCCCCGTTTCCTTTCAGCCAGTAGACCGTGTCCAGCCGCAGGCGGCCGGCGGCCTCCACCACGTCCTCTATGGTATAGCCCATCAGCTCTTCCACCGCCTGCTCCGGGCTCTGCCCCGGCACGTCGAAGACCCGGGAAAGATACCAATTTTCCACCGCGCCCAAAGAGTCCCCCACCGAGTGCAGGGCGTTGCACAGGGCAAGCTTCGCGAAGGTCAGCTCCTCTTCCGTGACCTGCCCGGCCTGCAGGGCCTTCAGCTGCCCGAGCACCGCTTCCTGGGTCTTTTCCAGGTTCTCTGTCTCCACGCCGCTCTCTACAAAAAGCGCCCCGCTGGCCCCCGCGAAGCTGGAGGAGCAGTAGTAGCACAGGCTCATCTTTTCCCGCACGTTCTGGAAAAGCTTCGAGCTGGGCGTGCCCCCGAAGACCGCGCTCATGAGCTGGAACAGCATGCGCTCCTTTGGCTCCGCATCCAGCCGGAAGGCCATGGAAAGCTTCGACTGGGACAAGGGCTGCTCCTCGGTGACGCACCGGACCTCCCGGGGTTCGGCATAGGCTACCCGCCCCGGCGCCTGGGAGGACCCGGCCCCCCCGAACCTTTCCGCAAACCAAGCAGAGTCCGGGGCGCAGTCGCCCAGGGTGAAGATCTCAAACCGGGCGGTGCGCAAAAGCTGCTCCCAAAGCTCTGAGAGGTCCTCCCGGCCCAGGGCCTCGATGTCCTCCCGGCTGCCGCAGCGGTTGATGCCCGCCCGCTGCCCCTCAAAGAGTATCTCCTCGCAGCGCTGGTGGGCGTAGGTCATTTTGTCATTATACTCCGCGTCCTTCATCTCCAGAAGCTGGCGCTTTTCCTGCCGGAAGCCCTCCTCCGGGAAAAGGCCCTCTTGGTCCTTCAAGGGGGAGAACAGGACGCTGCAAAGCAGCCGGGAAAGCTCCTCCAGCATGTCCTCGCCCCCAAAGGCGTAGCGGCTGGCGATGCCCCCCGCCGAGAGCCCCACGGACTGCCACTCCCCGAACTTGCGCACGCAGGAGCTGAAGGTGGCGCCGTAGAGCTCGGAAAGGCGGCGGTTTAAGGCCGTGTAGTCGGGGTACTGCCGGGTAGCCCGGCTCACCAGGGAGGGCAGCAGCGCGTAGGGGGCCGCGGTCTCTTTTGTCAGGGGCACCAGCATATTCACCGATACCCGCATGGTCTTGAACCGGGCGTCAGAGAGGCTGTTCATGGCCGCGCCCGGGCCCATAGGTGTTCTTTGCAATTCCTTTGACATGTGCTTACATAACCTTTCGTGGACAGAAATAGGGTCACAGCGTGCCGAAGATACGGTCCCCCGCGTCCCCCAGGCCGGGCAGGATGTAGCCGTTTTCGTTGAGCTTCTCGTCCACCGCCGCGCAGTAGACGTGCACGTCCGGGTGAGCCTTGTGCAGGGCCTCGATGCCCTCCGGGGCCGCGATGATGCAGGCGAACTTCACGCTTTTGGGCCCGCTGCGCTTGACCATGGTAATGGCGTCAATGGCCGAGCCGCCGGTGGCCAGCATGGGGTCCAGCACGATCACGTCCCGCTCTGTGATGTCCTGGGGCAGCTTATTGTAGTACTCCACGGGCTTCAGGGTGTCGTGGTCCCGGTAAAGGCCGATGTGCCCCACCTTGGCCGAGGGCACCAGCCGCAGCATGCCGTCCACCATGCCCAGGCCCGCCCGCAGAATGGGCACAAAGGCAAGCTTCCGCCCAGCGATGACCTGGGTGGTGGTCTTCTTCATGGGGGTCTCCGTTTCCACGTCCATCAGGGGCAGGTCCCGGGTGGCCTCGTAGCACATCAGGTTGGCAATCTCGCTGACAAGCTCCCTAAACTCCTTGGTGCCGGTGTCCTTGCTGCGCAGGAAGGTCAGCTTGTGCTGGATCAAGGGATGGTCCATTACAAATACATTCTGGTACATTTCCATGTTGGGTACTCCTCCGTTTCCGAATTTCCTGATATTGTAAAGCCTATTTGCTTTACAATATTCCCTCCTCTATCTGGGCAATCTGCCCGATGCGCCGCTCATGCCTGCCGCCGTCAAAGCCTGTGTCCAGGAAAATGTCAACAAGCTGTAAAGCAGTTTCCTTGTCAACCACCTGCCCGCCCATGCACAGGACGTTGGCATTGTTGTGCCGGCGGGTCATCTGGGCGCAGTGGGCGTTGGTGCACACCGCCGCCCGGATGCCTTTCACTTTGTTGGCGGCCATGGAGATGCCGATGCCCGTAGAGCACATCAGGATGCCGTAGTCCGCCCGGCCCTCCGCCACGCAGCGGGCGGCCTTGGCGGCAATGGGCGCGTAGTCTACCGATTCCGTGCTGTACGTGCCGAAATCCTCCACCTGGACGCCCCGGGCCTCCAGGTGCTGGCGGACCGCCTCTTTCAGCTCGAAGCCGCCGTGGTCGCATCCAAGAGCAATTTTCATCTTAAATTCCCCTCTCTTTTCCGTTTTAACTCCCTCTCCGCCTGGGGCAGCCGCAGGTATACAGGCGCCAGCTCCGCCGCCGAAACCGCAAGGCCCGCCTGCGCCTTCTCCTGCCCCAGAAAGGCCACGCTGGCCGCCTGCTGGTACCGCTGGCCCTCCGGGGCCAGCCGCGCCCCCCACTGGGAAAAGGTCTTGTGGCACAGGGCCGCGCCGTCCCCCAGCAGCACCAGGGAAGGGCCAAACCCTTTACACTCTTCCTCCAGGGCCTCTATGGCCAGGGCCCGGTCCGCTGTCAGGCGCTGGAGCGCGCCCTTCTCCACCCGGAACAGGGCGTTATACACCTGCCCGCACCGGGCGTCCATGACGGCGCAGAGCACGCAGCCCTCCCAGCCCAGGCCCCCGCAGGCGATGGCCTCTAAAGTGGAGACCCCGCAGCAGGGGGTGTCATAAGGAAAGGCTATCCCCTTTACACAAGAGACGCCGATGCGCACCCCGGTAAAGGACCCGGGCCCCGCCGACACAGCCAGCAGGTCCAGGTCCCCGCAGGTCATCCCCAGGGACCGCAGCAGGCCCTCGGCCATGGGCAGCAGGGTCTGGCTGTGGGTCATGGCCGTGTTGCAGTAAAACTGCCCCAAAAGCCTGCCCCCTTTCACCACCGCCGCCGAAGCCGCCGCAGCCGAGGATTCGATGCCTAAAACCAACACTACAGCTCCCCCTTCCAGCCTTCTATGGTCACGCGCCGCTGGTCTTCCGTTTCCCCCGGCGCCATGTGGATGAACACCGTATCCTCTGGCAGGGCGGCCTCTATGTTCTCGCTCCACTCGATGACCAGCACCCGGCCGGTATCCAGGTAGTCGAAGAACCCGGTGGAGTACAGGTCGTCCCAGGTGTCGATGCGGTACATGTCGAAATGCTCTACCGTCAGCCGCCCCACGTACTCGTTGACTAAGGCGAATGTGGGGCTCTGGGCCACGTCCCCGGCCCCCAGGCCTATGGCAAGGCCCCGGGTAAAGGCCGTTTTGCCCATGCCCATGCCGCCGGTGAAGGCCAGCACCTCCCCGCCCCGCAGCTGCTGGGCAAGGCGCGCGGCCAGGGCCTCGGTCTCCTGTGGCGAATGGGTCACGAAGGTCCTTATCTCATCAGAACAGCCCATGGATCACAGAGTCCTCGTCCACGTCGATCTTCTCCGCGGCGGGCGCCTTGGGCAGGCCGGGCATGGTCATGATGTCCCCGGCGTAGGCCACCACGAAGCCCGCCCCCGAAGACAGCTTCAAATCCCGGATGGTGATGGTAAAGCCCGCGGGCCTGCCCAGCAGGGTGGGGTCGTCCGAAAGGGAATACTGGGTCTTGGCGATGCACACGGGCATGGCGTCGCCCCCCAGGGCCTTGATGTCCTTTAGGGACTTCTGGGCCGCTTTCGTAAACAGCACGCCGTCCGCGCCGTAGATCTTCTTCGCCACGGTCTCGATCTTCTCCTCGATAGGAGCCTCGTCCGGGTAGATGGGCGCGAAGTTCGTCTGGCAGCCCTCGCACTTTTCAATCACATCGCACACGGTCTGGGCCAGCTCTTTGCCGCCCTCGCCGCCTTTTGCGAAGACCTCGGACAGGGCGTAGTCCACGCCCAGCTCCTTGCAGCAGCTGTCGATGACTGCAAGCTCCGCCTCCGTGTCCGTGCCGAAGCGGTTGATGGCCACGACTACCGGCACCCCGAACTTGTGCATATTCTCCACGTGGGCTTTGAGGTTGACGATGCCCTTTTCCAGGGCCGGCACGTTCTCCTGGGCCAGGTCGGCCTTGGCCACGCCGCCGTTATACTTGAGGGCCCGCACCGTGGCCACCACCACCACGCAGGAGGGCGAAAGCCCCGCCATGCGGCACTTGATGTCCATGAACTTCTCCGCGCCCAGGTCTGAGCCGAAGCCCGCCTCGGTGATGCAGTAGTCCGCCAGCTTCAAAGCAAGGCGGGTGGCCCTCACAGAGTTGCACCCGTGGGCGATATTGGCGAAGGGCCCCCCGTGCATGATGGCGGGCGTGCCCTCCACAGTCTGCACCAGGTTGGGGTTGATGGCGTCCTTTAAGAGCGCCGCCATAGCCCCCTGGGCCTTGATGTCCCGGGCGTAGACGGGCTTGTTGTCGTAGGTGTAGGCGATGAGGATGTTGCCCAGGCGCTCTTTTAGGTCGGGCATGTCCTTGGAAAGGCAGAGGATCGCCATGACTTCACTGGCCACGGTGATGATGAAGCCGTCCTCCCGGGGCACGCCGTTGATCTTGCCGCCCAGGCCCACGTTCACGTTGCGCAGGGCCCGGTCGTTCATGTCCAGGCACCGCTTGATGAGCACCCGGCGGGGGTCTATGCCTAAAGCATTCCCTTGCTGCAAGTGGTTGTCCAGCATGGCGCAGCACAGGTTATTGGCCGAGGTGATGGCGTGCATGTCGCCGGTGAAGTGCAGGTTGATGTCCTCCATGGGCAGCACCTGGGCGTAGCCGCCCCCGGCAGCGCCGCCTTTGATGCCGAACACCGGCCCCAGGGAGGGCTCCCGCAGGGCAATGATGGCGTTCTTGCCGATCTTGGCCATGGCCTGCCCCAGACCCGCCGTGGTGGTGGTCTTGCCCTCCCCGGCGGGGGTGGGGTTGATGGCCGTCACCAGGATGAGCCTGCCGTCGGGCTTTTGGGACAGGCGCTGGAAAGCGGCGTCGTTGAGCTTTGCGGTGTATTTGCCGTAAAGCTCCAGCTCGTCCTCCAGAATGCCCAGCTCCTTTGCGACCTGGGTAATGGGTTTCATGGTGGTACTCTGAGCGATCTCGATATCGGTTAACATAAAGAGCCCTCACGCCTTTCCGGCCATACGGCCAAAAGATTTTCTTTCTTTATGCATTATAAAGTATCTTGGCGGAATAGTAAAGCCTGAAACAAAAAAACTTGCCGAAAACCTTTCCTTGTGGTATAATCCATTTACATAACTCGGAAGGGATAAGATGGATTTACTATGGGAAACCGTTTTTTGAAAGGGATATGGGGGTATCTGAAGCGGGCGGATATCATCCTGTGGCTGCTTCTGGCGGCCGTTTCCCTGTATAGCCTGGCGCTGCTCTACAGCGTGGACACCTCCACTGGCACCGGCTATGCCCGCACGCAGCTGATGGCCATCGGGCTGGGGGTCATTGGGGCTATTGTAATAAGCATGGTGGATTACGCGGAGATCGCCAACTTCTGGCTTCTGATCGCCGGGGCCTCTGTGTTCCTGATGATCTACACGTATCTGTTCGGCGTGCAGGTGCAGGGCTCCGGCGGCGTGGACGCCCGGGCCTGGATAAACCTTTTGGGCCGCACCTTCCAGACCTCGGAGCTGGTGAAAATAGGCTTCATGGTCACCTTCTCAAAGCACCTGGATACCTTAAAAAAGCGCGGCCGGCTGGAGGACCCTCTGCAGGTCATTCTGCTTGCCTTCCACGCGCTTATCCCGGTGATGCTCTGCCAGCTGCAGGGGGACACCGGGGCGGGCGTGGTGTTCTTCTTCATGTTCCTTTCCATGAGCCTGGGGGCCGGGGTGCAGCTGCGGTACTTCGCCATTCTGTTCCTGGTGATCCTCATCGCCTTCCCCGTCATGTGGGAGTACGTCATGGCCGACTACCAGAAAAGCCGCTTCACCGCCGTCTTCAACCTGGAGGACCCCACCGTGCAGATGGAGGACGGCTACCAGCAGTACCAGGGGCGCATCTCCATCGGCAGCGGCAAGTTTAGGGGGCAGGGGCTTTTTCAGGGCACCCGCATCGCCAGCAACGTGGTAACCTTCCAGCAGAGCGACTTCATCTTCTCGGTGGCCGGGGAGGAGTTGGGCTTTGTGGGCTGCTCCCTCATCATCCTGCTTTTGTTCCTGTTTATGGTGAAGGTCCTCCACGTGGCCAGCATGGCCCGGGACGACCTGGGGCGGTACATGTGCTTCGGGTTCTTCGGCATCATCGCCCTGCAGTCCGTGGTGAATATCGGCATGTGCCTGGCCCTGCTGCCGGTCATGGGCGTCACCCTGCCCTTCTTCAGCGCCGGGGGGTCCTCGGCGGCGTGCCTGTACCTGGGCTTTGGGCTGGTGCAGAGCGTCCACATGCGCCGCAAGGAAAGCGACGGCCTGCGCCTGCGAAAGAAAGCGCCCCTGCGCTTTACCGGAAAAATGAAATCGTAAAAGCAAAACAAAGGGCCGGCGGGGCCAAAAACCCCAGCCAGCCTTTTTCTTTACTCTTATTCCCCGAACACCCGCCGCTGCTTCTCCAGAATGCGCTGGCGGCGGCGCTGGGTCTCCTCCTGGTCTACCTGCAGGCTGCCTTCCTCTGTGATGACAAGCACACAGCCCGGCCCCGCCTCCTGGGGCAGCTCAGAGAGTTCTATGGCGAAATACCGCTGCTCCTTGTCTTCGCAGATGGCGTATCTGCCCTCATAACGGTCAATGATCAACTGCTTCATACTGCCAGCGCTCCTTTTCGTTTCTCGCGTGCTCTTTTCGAATGCCTATATACTCCCCATCGTAGGTGAGCAGGATGTCCCCGTCTATGTCCGTGCGCAGGATGCGGGCCCCCGCCCCCTCCAGCCGCTCCAGTGCCTGAGAGCGGGGCAGGCGGTTGTTGTCGGGCCCTACCGACACCACCGCCAGCCGGGGCGACACCGCCCGCAGGAATTCCTCTGTGGAGGAGGTCTGGCTGCCGTGGTGGGCCGCCTTCAGCACATAGGCTGAAAGCTCCTGATTGGAACCCAGCAGGTCCTCCTCGGCCTCCTTCTCTATGTCCCCGCAGAAAAGGGCCGTGAACCCAAAGCAGGTGAGCCGCAGCACCAGGGAGTTATTGTTGCTGTCTTCATAATCCCGCAGAGGGCCTATAGCCTTCAGCTCCGCATAACCCAGGGAAAAGCTCTCCCCCGCCCGGAGCGTCCGGGCCGGAGTCTCATTGTCCTCCAGGTACTCGAGCAGGTCCCCGGCCTCCTGGCCCACGTCCTCCCAGCCCTCACCCCGAAGGAAAGCGCCGGTAGGGACTTCCTTTATGACCTGGGCCATGCCGCCTATGTGGTCGCTGTCCGGGTGGGAGGCGATGGCATAGTCCAGCCGGGCAATCCCCTGCCGGGCCAGGTAGTCGGCCACCGTGTCCCCCTCTACCCCCGTGCCCGCGTCCAAAAGGGCGGCGTGGCCCCCGCTCTCCAACAGAATGGCGTCCGCCTTCCCCACGTCTATCACGTGGATGCGCAGGTAGGCAGAGGGGCTGTTTTCAGCCCGAGCGTCAAAGCCTATTTGGGTAAAGGCCTGCTTCCACAGGGCTGCGCCCCAGGGGGTGGCGGAAAAGGCCAGCAGCATAATAAGCAGGATCAAGCCCTGCGTGCGCAGCCGCCAGCGGCGCAGCTTCCCTGCCTCCTCCTCCGGGGGCAGACTTTTCATTCTTCCTCCCGGGCGGGAGGGTCGGCCTTCTGCATGTTGCGCTCCATCCACTGGGCGTAGGTCATGAGCACCTGCCGGGGCTTCGAGCCCTCGTGGGGCCCTACGATGCCCAGCTGCTCCATTTCATCGATGATGCGCCCGGCCCGGGCATAGCCCAGCCGCAGCCTGCGCTGCAGCAGGGATGTGGAAGCCTGCCCGGCCTCCACCACGCACTTGACGGCCTCCTCCAGCATGGGGTCGTGGGCCTCCTCCCCGCACTCCGAGGGGTCATCCCGGCCGCCTTCATTGGCGGCGTTGCGCTCTATTTCCTCCAGGACGCTCTCGTCGTAGTCGATCTCCTTGGTCTTCTTTACGAACTCCACAATGGAAGAGATCTCTTCATCGGCCACATAGCACCCCTGCACCCGCACGGGCTTGTTGACGCCCACCGGCGCAAAGAGCATGTCGCCCCGGCCCAGAAGCTTCTCCGCCCCCGTGGAATCCAGAATGGTGCGGGAGTCCACAGGGCTTGACACCGTCAGGGCGATGCGGCTGGGAATGTTGGCCTTGATAAGGCCCGTGACCACGTCTACAGAGGGCCGCTGGGTGGCCACCACCAAGTGCATGCCCGCCGCCCGGGCCAGCTGGGCCAACCGGCAGATGGAGTCCTCCACTTCTTTGGGGGCGGCCATCATCAGGTCCGCCAACTCGTCAATGATGATGACGATCTGAGGCATCACCGGCATGGGCTGGCCGTTCTCGTCCTGGTAGTCCTGGGCCTCGGCCAGGGAGTTATACCCGGAGAGGTTGCGCACGCCGCAGGCGGAGAAGGTCTTATACCGCTTCATCATCTCCGACACCGCCCAGCCTAGGGCCCCCGAGGCCTTATGGGCGTCGGTGACCACGGGAACCAGCATGTGGGGCAGGCCGTTGTATTCCGTGAGCTCCACGGCCTTGGGGTCTATCATCAAAAAGCGCACCTCGCTGGGGTCGGCCTTATACAGAATGCTGATGATAATAGAGTTGATGCACACAGACTTACCAGAGCCCGTGGTGCCCGCAATGAGCAGGTGGGGCATCTTCGCCAAATCCGCTATGACAGGCTGCCCGGCGATGTCCCTGCCCAGCGCCGCCGAAAGCTTGCCCTTGGAGGTCTGGAAGGCGTTTGACTGGATCAAGTCCCGCATGCACACGGTGTTGCGGGTCTTATTGGGCACCTCGATGCCCACCGCCGCCTTGCCGGGTATGGGGGCCTCGATGCGCACGCCGGTGGCCGCCAGGTTCAGGGCCAGGTCGTCTGAGAGGTTGGTGATCTTGCTGATCTTCACCCCCGCCGCGGGCTGTATCTCATACCGGGTCACCGAGGGCCCCCGGCAGATGTCCAGAATTTTTACCTGCACCCCGAAGCTGCTGAGGGTGTCCACCAGAATGCGCCCGTTGGTCTGCAGCTCCTCGGTCTCCTTGCTGGGGTCCACCCGGGGGCTTTCCTTCAGCATGCTCACCGGCGGGAAGCAGTACATGGCCACATCCTGCATCTGCTCCGCCGCCTGATACAGGGCCAGCTGCTCGGGGGTGGCCTCCGGGGGGGCCGGCTCTTGGCGCTTGCGCATGGCTTCCCCGGCCAGGGCCTCGATTTCCTCGTCCGTCTCCTCCATCTCCTCCCCTTCCTCTGAAAAAGAAGAGATGTCCTCCATGTCCTCCACAGGCTCGGGAGGCGCGGGCTTCGGGGCGGGCACGGGCAGGGGCATGTCCTGTATCTCCTTGATGGCCTCGTCCAGCTCCCGGGCGACCTCGGGCAGCTCCGGCGTCTCCGGCGCTTCCTGCGGGGGCTCTGCCTCCGGCACCGGGGCAGGGGCCTGGGGCTTCTCGCTTTCTATGCCAAAGACCTCCTGGAGCTTGTCCAGTTTTTCATTGCGCTGGGGCTTCTCTTTTTTTGGCTTTGCCTTAGGGAACAGCGCCGACACGTCCCCCGCCGCCACCCCCGGGGAGATGTCCGCAGGCTCCAGGGGCACGTCGATGGTGGGCCTGTCCTGCTCCAGAATCAGGCGCTCCTCCTCCCGGCGCTGCCGGGCGTTCTGCAGGCCCTCTGACATAACGTCCACGGGCTTCTTGATGGTGCGGAACAGGCCGATCAGGGTGGTGCCCGTCAGCACCATCAGCGCCACGAACAGCAGCAGCACGATGATGATCTTGGCCCCGGTGATGCCCATGGCCTTGAGAAGCAGCATCCCTAAAAGGCCCCCGAAGACGCCGCCGCCCACCCCGGCGTTGCGGGTGTAGAGGGCGCCTATGTATTCGCCGAATTTCAGGCCCTCCGGCAGCTTGGCCCCGCCGAAGATAAAGCCCGTCATGCAGAACAGCACGATGATGACCACCGTCAGCCATACCTTGCCCGTAATAGGGCTCCGGGGCTTCTCCAGGGTGGTGATGACGGCCACGTAGATCATCAAGACCGGCCACAGCAGCGCCCAGCTGCCAAAGAGCCCTAAGATCACCCCGTGGGCCCATTTCCACAGGTTATCACCGGGAATGAGCACCAGGCACCCCAAAAAGATGGCGCAGGCGAACATCACCACCGCCCGTATCTGGTTGCGCTGGCGTATGGCCTCGGCGCTCATGCGGGCGGGCGCCGCCTTCCTTCCGGTGCCCGCCGGCTTCCTTTTCGCCGATGCGGCCCCCTTCTTGGCCGCCGGCGCCCGCTTCTGGGCCGGGGCCCCTTTCTTCTCTGCCAAAACGATCCCCCTCCGTTTCCTCACAGCCGGGCCCTATAAAGGCAGCCCGGTAAACAAGTTCTTTCCCTGGATATGCTCGATGATCCCCAGCACCGTGACGATGCCGCCGGCAATCAGGGTGTAATAAGCGAAAATCTCCATCTTGTTGGTGGTGACGATCCACTTGAGCAGCTTGATGGCCAGAAGCCCCACGACAGCCGACACCACCACCCCCACAATAAGCGGGGCCGCGCCGACGCTCTCGCCCGTAGAGCCGATGTCCTTTAAGGACACTAGCGCCGCGGCCGCAATGGACGGGATGCCCAGCACAAAGGAGTAGTCCAGCGCCGTCTGCTGGCTGATGCCCCGCATGAGCCCCACCGAAAGCGTAGACCCCGACCGGGACAGCCCCGGGAACACCGCCGCCATGCACTGGGTCAGGCCGATAAACAGGGCGTCCACCGTATGTATCTTCTTGCGGCCCTTGGAGGGCACCGTTTTGCCCGCCCGGTTTTTCACCATCTTCTGGCCGTTGCGCTTATTGGCGAAGATGCCCAGAAACAGCAGGGCGCTCGTGAGCAGCAGGGACAGGCCCTCCATGAGGATAGAGCTGTCAGAGGCCAGCATTTCGGAAAAGTCCTTTATCTTCATGCCCGTGCCCGGTATGGGCAGAAACAGCAGGAACAAAGGCAGAAGGCCCACGACAAGCATCATCAGAAGGCGGCGGTCCCGGCTCATTTCGCTCCACTTGAACCTTTTGTGCAGCACATCCCCGCACAGGGAGAAGAACTCCTTTATGAGCCGCCACACCAGCTCACGGTACACGAACACCACCGCCAGAAGGGTGCCCAGGTGGAGCATGATGTCAAAAAGGATGCCCGGCAGCTGTATGCCGAACATGTGCTGGGAAATGGAAAGATGCCCGCTGCTGGACACCGGCAGGAACTCGGTAGCCCCCTGGATAACGCCCTGCAGGGCCGCGTCAAAAATGGTCATGGCGACCTCCTTTTGCTGTGTAAATAAAAACTGAATGCTTATGTAACGGCGTAAACGCCGGGGAGCTTACCGCTCCTTTTTCCGGGCCTGCGCCGTTTTGGACTTTTTCTTTTTCCCCTTGTCTATCATGTCGATGAGCGTATCCATGGCGTCCGACAGGGAGCCCAAAGAGTCGATGAGCCCCTCGTCCACCGCGTCCGGGCCGTCCAATACCGTGCCCACGTCCATCACCAGCTCCTGGGTGTTCATGGCAAGGGTGGTAAAGCGCTCCTTGCTGATGTTAGAGTTCTGGGTGACGAAGTTCGTGATGCGGTCCTGCATGCGCTGAAAGTAC
>CANRZD010000037.1 GCA_947644325.1 uncultured Clostridia bacterium | reverse complement strand
TGGATTTGTTACGCAGTAGAAGCGCGGTTTCGGGGGATAAGGTATAAATCCCTTGCCGCGCCAGATACGCGCCCGCAAAACCGCTTGTAGCAAGGCTTTTTCTGCCCCTACTGCGTAACAAAGGGCATGAAAAAACGGCGTTCCTGTTCTCCCTGTGTAGGGAGTGGGAAACGCCGCTTGTACGGTGCTGTATGAAATTTTTCAATCTATGGTATGTCAATACTGGTGTGCGCTGCCTGTTTGGTCTATCCGCAAGAGCTTCAAAGCATATCAAGGCTCAATCCGTAAGTAGTAAATGGGTAGTAAATTCAAGCTGCTATCTTGCGGAAATGCCTGTAAACTGGGGATTTTTTGAGATAATCATTTGATTTCATACAAATATGATAAGATAGCATCAAGAAAACCGAAAGCGAGGGAGATAAAAGATGAAAAAGAAAATGACGCGGCGTATTCTGTGCCTGCTGCTGGCGGCCCTGCTGGCGGCGGCCTTTGCCATGCCCGCCATGGCAAAGCGCTCCTTTACGGACGTGCGGGGGGACCAGTGGTACTACGGGCCCATCGAGTACGCCTACGCCCGCTCTATGATGAACGGCACGGGAAATGGCGCCTTCGACCCGGGCGGGAAGGTGTGGCGGGCCATGGTGCCCCAGACCCTTTATAACAAAGCCGGCAGGCCCGCCTGCGGGGACAGCCCCTTTGAGGACGTGCCCCAAAGCGACTGGTACAAGGACGCCGTCACCTGGTGCCGGGAGATGGGCATCATCTGCGATGACCTGGTGCTTCCGGGCAACAACTTCGACCCCATGGGCTATGTGGCCCGCCAGGACGTGTGCGTTATGGTGTATAACTACATGCTCTCTATGGGCAGGGACGTGCAGGAGGCCACAGACGAGGAAATGGCCAAGTTCAGCGACCTGCACAAGGTGAAGGAGTACGCCCAGCCCGCCATCCGCTGGGCGGTGAAGTCCGGCTTCATGCAGGGCAAGCAGATGGGCGCGGACTATCTGGTGGACCCCCTGGGCTCCGCCAGCCGGGCGGAGCTGGCACAGTTCCTGCTGAACCTGGATAAGATTTTGGGGGTAGACACCAGCTTCACCCCGCCCGCCGACGACGGCCCCACCTTCGTGCCCCCTGTGCGCGTCAGCGGCAATTACGGCGGCGTCTATGTAAACGGCGTGTCCTTTGACCCGGCCATGGGCTACAAGGCCCGGTACGTGCTGGCAAACGACCGGCTTTTCAGCGCGGAAAGCTGGTCCAGCATCGTAAGCCGCACCGGCGCTTACATCGCCTTTAACGGCGCGTTCTTCCAGTCCGGCGGGGATCTGGAGACAGACGCCATGATGATAAATAACGGCGAAGTGCTGCGCATCGACAACGACGGCGCGCCGGAAAAATCCACCTTTGTCATCGATAAAAGCGGGAAAGCCAGCATCCAGCACATGAAGATCCTCCAGACCTACCGGCAGTTCCGGGACGGCGTGGACATCACCCCGGACTACGGGGCGGACGGGGTGCAGTCGCTCTTAAACTCCAAGCTGCCCGCGGACGCCGACTGGTACATGACCCAGACCCGCATCTTCGGCGCTACGGTGCCGGGGCAGGTGCTCTTTGCCGCCGGGGTGGACGGCAGCGGCAAGGTGGTGGCAAAGTACCAGAACGAGTCGAACGTGCCCGTGCCCGAGGGCGGCTACGTGGTCTTCCAGCGCCGTCAGATGTCCCAGTGGGACACCTTCCTGCGGGACGTGCAGGTGGGGGACACCCTGCAGCGGCATTTTGAGTATCAGGGCTCTGGGGTGAAGGACATCCAGATGGTCTTCAGCTGCGGCCCCACGGTGGTGAAAAACGGCGCGGCCTACGGCAATAATCAGACCTACGCGGCGGAGAGCTTCGGTTCTGTGAAGCGGGGGGCCCTGGCCCGCATGGCTATTGGTGTGAAGGCCGACGGCACGGTGGTAGTGGTCAACGCCACCTGCGACCTGCCCGCCCTCTCCAAGGCCATGGCCGCCCTGGGCTGCCGGGACGCCTTCAACCTGGACGGCGGCGGGTCCACCTTCCTGCGGGTGAACGGGGCCAACATCGCCTCCCCCGGCCGGAACCTGAGCAACGTGGTCGTCTTCACCCAGGCGTAAATTTAAGAAAGAGCATCTAAGGAGGGGCCTTCAGCCGGGCCCTTCCTTTTTTGCGCACCAAACCCCCGGCCCCGGCATAGTATGAGAGTGCCCGGGGACCCGGGCAATGGGAGGAAGGGTGGTGTCCGCATGGACAGACGGGAATGGGGAGAGGGGCTTTCACGCCCCATCTTCGGCGTAGTAGGGGGCGACATGCGCCAGGTGTATCTGGCGAGGGCCATAGAAGAAGACGGCTTCCCGGTGCTCACCAGCTGCCTGGAAAAGGCGGAGGGCGCGCCGGGACGGGTAGGGCTCAAAGAGCTTTGTGAAAGGGCGGATGTGGTCCTTCTGCCCTTGCCTGCCAGCCGGGACGGGGCGGTCTTAAACGCCCCCTTTTCGGCGGAGCCCCCAGAGCTCACGGAGGACTTTGCGGGGCTCTTTGCGGGCAAGAAGGTGCTGGGGGGCATGGTAGGAAAGCTCCTGTCAAGCGCCGAAGGCTGGCGGCGGGCGGACCTGCGGGACTATTACGAGCGGGAGGAGCTTCTCACCGGCAACGCGGCGCTCACCGCCGAGGGGGCTATAGGGGCGGCCATTATGGGGCACCCCGGGTCTTTGTGCGGGGGGCGGTGCCTGGTGGCGGGCTTCGGGCGCATCGGCAAGGCATTGTGCCTGGGGCTGCGGGGCATGGGCGCCCGTGTGGACTGCTGCGCCCGCAGCCCCCGTGACCTGGTGGCCATCGAGGCCCTGGGCTGCAGGGCCCTGGAGTATGGGGAGATTGGGGGCGGGTACGACGTGATCTTTAACACCGTGCCACACCTGGTGCTGGGGGCCGGCGTCCTTAAAAAGCAGCGCAGAGACTGCCTGCTCATAGAGCTTGCCTCCAGCCCCGGGGGCATAGACAAAGAAGCCGCAGAGCGCCTGGGCCTCACCCTGCGGGAGGAACCCTCTCTGCCGGGGCGCCTGTCGCCCAAGAGCGCCGCCATGCTCATAAAAAAGACCGTCTACCATATGCTGGAGGAAGGGTAGGGGGGCGGGCGCGGAAAATTCAGCCGCTTTGTTTTCGCGCCCGCGCCTTTTTTGAGAAACAAGCCCCCAAAAAGGGGGAGAATCTGGGAAAGAAAGCTGGTAGATCGATATGAACACTGTGGGTTTTGCCATGTGCGGTTCCTTCTGCACATTATCAAAAGCCATTGAGCAGATGGAGGGCTTAAAGGGCAAGTATGACCTTCTGCCCATTATGAGCCGGAACACCTACGAGACCGACACCCGGTTCGGCACGGCCCAAAGCTTTATAGAAAAGGCCCAGGCCATCAGCGGCCGGGAGGTGCTGCACACCATCCCCCAGGTAGAGCCCATCGGCCCCAAGGGCCTGGTGGACGTGATGGCCGTGTGCCCCTGCACCGGGAACACCCTGTCGAAGATCGCCCTGGGGATCACGGACACCCCGGTGACCATGGCCGTGAAATCGGCCCTGCGGGTGGGGGTGCCGGTGGTGCTGTGCCTGGCAAGCAACGACGCTTTGGGCGCCTCCGGCCAGAACGCGGCCCGGCTGCTCAACACGAAAAACATTTACTTTGTGCCCATGGGCCAGGATGACCCGGTGAAAAAGCCCTTTTCGCTGGTGGCGGATTTTTCCCTTCTGGAGCCCGCCATCGAAAGCGCCCTTCTGGGGAAGCAGCTGCAGCCTGTGTTTCGGTAAGCCCCTGGGCGGCCCCGGCCGGGCCCTGGGAAACGGGGCCGGGCCGGGGCCCTTTTTGGGGGGATTTCCCGAAACAACTTTACAAATGGGCCCGTTTGGTTTATCATGGTAGGGATAGTGGAAAGGGGACAAGCCTATGCAATACTGCAAAAGATGCTCGAGCGTCTGCGAGGACCACCTGCACCGGTGCCCGAACTGTAACAGCAACAAGCTGCGCAAGGCGTTAGAGGACGACTACGTTTACCTGCAGCGGGCGGACGTGTACACGGCGGGCCGCCTGGAGGGGCTTTTCACGGAAAACGGCATCGACTGCCGCCTGGAGCCCTACGGCAAGGGCCGCCCCGCGCCCCTCTATGACAGCGAGGTCATGCCCACGGACAAGAGCGTCTTCGTGCCCTTTAAGGACCTTCAGGAGGCCCGGGACCTGGCCGCCGCCCTGTACCGGGAGATGGAGGCCGATGAACCCAAAGAGGAGGAGTTTGAGGACATGCCCCGGCGCAAGCGCATTCTGGTGCAGGCCCTTTCGGCCATAGCCTTTATCCTGCTCATCATGCTGGCGGTCTTCGCGGCGGACGCGGCGGCCGGGTGGCTTAAGGGGCTGTTTGGGCTGGGCTGAGTTTGGCTTATGTTATTTTAGAACTTAGAACAAAAGAAAGGAAAGAGAAACATGAAAGACTGGAAACGCGACACCTTATGCATCCACGCGGGCTACACGCCCCAAAACGGCCAGCCCCGGGTGATGCCCATTGTGCAGAGCACCACCTACACCTACGAGAGCTCGCAGGAAATGGGCGACCTCTTTGACCTGAAGGCCGAGGGCTTCTTTTACACCCGCCTGGGCAACCCCACCCTGGACCACGTGGAGCAGAAGATAGCGGCCCTGGAAGGGGGCGTGGGGGCTATGCTCACCTCCTCCGGCCAGGCGGCCTCTTTGATGGCGGTCTTAAATATCTGCACCGCCGGGCAGCACATGGTGTGCTCCAGCGCCATCTACGGGGGCACCTTCAATTTGTTCTATAAGACCTTAAAAGAAATGGGCGTGGACGTGACCTTCGTGCCCCCCACCAGCACCATAGAGGACCTGCGGGCCGCGATGCAGGAAAACACCCGCTGCGTCTTCGCAGAGACCCTAAGTAACCCCGCCCTGGTGGTCACGGACCTGGAGGCCTTCGCCAAGGCCGCCCATGAGCAGGGGGTGCCGCTGATTGTAGACAACACCTTCCCCACCCCCATGAACTGCCGGCCCATAGACTTCGGGGCGGACATCGTCATCCACTCCACCACCAAATACATGGACGGCCACGCCGTGCAGGTGGGGGGCGTCATTGTGGATTCCGGGAAGTTTAACTGGGAAAACGGCAAGTTCCCCTCCCTTACGGAGCCGGACGAGTCTTACCACGGGGTGGTTTACACCAAGCAGTTCGGGGCTGCGGCCTATATCGCCAAGGCCCGCTGCCACCTGATGCGGGACCTGGGCGCCCAGGCCGCGCCTATGAACGCCTTCCTTTTGAACCTGGGCTTGGAGACCCTGGCCCTGCGCATGGAGCGCCACTGCGCCAACGCCCAGAAAGTGGCCGAGTACCTGCAGGCTGACCCCAACATCTCCTGGGTGAACTACCCCGGGCTGCCCCAGAGCCCCTACTATGAACTTGCGAAGAAGTACCTGCCCCAGGGCTCCTGCGGGGTGGTGGCCTTCGGCATCAAGGGCGGGCGGGACGCGGCCCGGAAATTTATGGACAGCTTAGAGATGGCCTCGGTGGTCACCCACGTGGCGGACCTGCGCACCTGCGTGCTGCACCCGGCCAGCACCACCCACCGGCAGCTCTCTGAGCAGCAGCTGAAAGAAGCCGGCGTGCCCGCCGACCTGATCCGGCTGTCCGTGGGCATTGAGAACCCGGCGGATATTCTAAAGGATCTCAGCCAGGCTATAGAAAAGGCCGTACAGTAAAAGGAGCGCCTATGGATAAGAAGCCTAATTACGAAGACCCGTACTACGGGGACGCCAGCATCCCCGAGGAATTTTTGAACCTGGACGACCCGGAGCGCCTGATACGGGAGGGCGACGACACCCCGGATTCCCCCAAGAAGCGCAGGCAGAACTACATGAACCGCAACAAACCCTATATGTTCGGGGCGGTGGCGCTGCTGCTTGTCATCGGCACGCTGCTTTACACCCTTTTCCTGCAGAAGGGGCCCGACTACATCGTGGGCTTAGTCACCGCCTACACCATGCCGGAGCCCGGCCGCAGGCAGCTGGAGGAGCTTTTGACCGCCTACGCCGACGACCGCAACGGCGACGGCCGGGTGACGGTGAAGCTGCAGGCCTACCCCTTTGTGTCCAATTCCTCTGATAAGGCCCTGCGGGAGGAGTCTCTTACGAGCCTGCAGATCAGCCTTATCGGCAAGGAGTGCATGATTTTCCTGCAGGATGAGGGGGCCCTGGGGGAGATCGCCGGGGAGCTGGACGGGGTGCTGCAGTATACAGACGGCACGCCTATGCCAAAGGGCGCCACGGACTTCGAAAAGGCCAGCATCCCCTGGGGGGAGTGCAGGGCCCTTGCGTCCTTTGTGCCGGATGCGGACCGGCTGAACCTGTGGGACCCGGAAATCTACCTGGACCTGTGCGAGAGCCTGCGGGTGTCCCTCTGCGCCCCGGACGAGGCCATAAAAAGCGACAAGGAGATCTTCTCCTATTATGAGTCCAGCGTGGCCTTTGTAGAGCGCTTAAAGTCCGGGGAGAAGCCCCAATAAGAAAAACCTGCCCCCTTCACAAAAAGCGTATGCCCGCATAGAATAGCGGGAAGCCTTTTTGCGGAGGTGGTATCATTGCGTGGTAGAAGGCGGCGAAGGCCCCCGGCCCCGGGGCGAAGGCTCTGCCGGGCGGTGCTCTTGATTGTGGCCTGCTGCGTCCTTGTGCTGGCGTGCTGCGAAAAGGGGCTGGGGTCCCTTTCGCCGGAGCTCACGGAAGAGGTGGCCCGGGGCTATGTGCGGGAGTGCCTGACCCGGGCGGTGGAGGAGGAATTAGCCCAGAACGAGGGCCCCTACATAGAGGCCCAGCGGAATGGGGCGGGGGAGATCACCGGGGCCGTGGCCGACGCCGGGGCCCTGAACGCCCTGAAGACCGGCATACAGGAGCGCTTGTCTAAGAGCCTGAACGGCCGGGCCAGCGCCCGGGTGCCCATGGGGAGCCTTACCGGGGCGGCCCTGCTCAACGGCCGGGGGCCGGGCATCCCGGTGCGCATGGCCTTCGAGGGGTGCGCGGACCTGCGGTTCGACACAGAGTTTACGACCGCCGGGGTGAACCAGAGCCTGCACCGGGTCACCCTGACTGTAAAGGCCCGGGTGTACTCCCAGTCCCGGCGGTTCTCCGCCTATGTGGAGGAGGCAACCTCCACGGTGCTCTCGGAGACGGTGCTGGTGGGCCCGGTGCCCCAGGTGGCGGTGGTGGAGGGGCAGGGGAAATAGAGCCACAAAAATCTGACTGGAAAAGGAAAAGCTATGGATAGGAAATCAGCGGAGAAGGAGATAGGGGCCCTGCGGGAGCAAATACGCTACCACGGCCGGAAGTACTACACCGAGGACGCCCCGGAGATCAGCGACTTTGAGTACGACGCTCTCTTTAGGCGGCTGGAGGACCTGGAGGCCCAGTTCCCGGAGCTTGTGACCGAAGACTCCCCCACGAACCGGGTGGGCGGCGCGGTGTACAACACCTTCGCGCCGGTGACGCACCAGGTGCCCATGGGGAGCCTTCACGACGTGTTTTCGGAGGAGGAGCTGCGGGACTTCGACCGCCGGGTGCGGGAGACTGTGGAAGACCCGGAGTACGTAGTGGAGCCCAAGTTCGACGGGCTCTCTGTGGCCCTGGAGTACGTGGACGGGGTGTTCACCCGGGGGTCCACCCGGGGCGACGGCCTCACCGGCGAGGACGTGACCGAGAACCTGCGCACCATCGGGGAGATCCCCAAGCGCCTCACTGAGCCCGTGCCCTTTTTGGAGGTGCGGGGGGAGGTGTACCTTTCCGACGAGGGCTTTGAGAAGCTGTGCAGGCGGCAAGTGCTTTTGGGTGAAAAAGTTTTTAAAACCCCCCGCAATGCGGCATCAGGCTCTCTGCGACAGAAGGACCCCAGCATCACGGCAGAGCGGGGGCTGTCCATTTTCGTGTTCAACGTGCAGCAGGTACAAGGGGAAAGCCTTTACAGCCACGCCGCCTCTCTGGAGAGGCTAAAGGACTTAGGCTTTACAGTGCCGCCCCTCTATCACAAATCGCAAGATATAGAGGACATCATCCAGTTCATACGCCAATTAGGGGAGAAGCGGGGGGCCCTTGCGTTCCCCATTGACGGGGCAGTTGTAAAGGTAAATGACTTTATCCAGCGCCAAGAGCTGGGCAGCACCGCCCGGTTCCCCCGGTGGGCCGAGGCCTTCAAGTACCCCCCCGAGGAGAAGGAAACGGTGCTCACCGGCATCGAGGTGAACGTGGGCCGCACCGGGGTGCTGACGCCCACCGGCGTTTTCGAGCCCGTGACCCTGGCGGGCACCACCGTCAGCCGGGCCACCCTGCACAACCAGGATTTCATCGACGAAAAGGGCATCCGCATCGGCTCCCGGGTGCGCATGCGCAAGGCCGGGGAGATCATCCCCGAGGTGGTGCAGGTGGTGGAGAACCCCCCGGGGACGGAGCCCTTCCGTCTGCCGGACACCTGCCCTTCCTGCGGGGAGAAGGTGGCCCGGGAGGAGGGCGAGGCGGCGGTGCGCTGCACCAACCCCCAGTGCCCGGCCCAGCTTTTGCGCAACCTCATCCACTTTGCCAGCCGGGACGCCATGGACATCGACGGCCTGGGCCCGGCCCTTTTGGAGCAGCTGGTGAAGGAGGGCCTGGTGTCCTCCCCGGCGGACCTGTACACCCTGGAGGCCCCGCGGCTGCGGGAGCTGGAGCGCTTTGGGGAAAAGAGCGCGGAGAACCTGCTGGCGGCCCTGGAGAAATCGAAAGGGAATGACCTTTACAGGCTCGTCTTCGCCCTGGGCATCCACAACATCGGGGCCAAAAACGCCCAGCTGCTGTGCAGCCGGTTCCCCAGCATGGAGGCGATCTTAGGGGCCGGAGAGGAGGAGCTGGGCGCCATCGACGGCTTCGGCCCGGCCAAGGCTCGGGCGGTCACGGAGTTCTTCTCCCACGAGAGCACCCGGCGGCTGGTAGAGCGCCTGGGGGCCCTGGGGCTCAACCTGCGGGCCCTGGAAAGCCGGCGGGGGGACGCCCTTTCCGGGTATACCTTCGTGCTCACGGGCACGCTGCCCACCCTCTCCCGCAAAGAGGCCTCGGCCCTTATAGAGGGCTGCGGGGGGCGGGTCACGTCCTCGGTGTCCAAGAAGACAAGCTTCGTGCTCTGCGGGGAGGAGGCCGGCTCCAAGCTGGAGAAGGCCCTGGCCCTGGGGGTGCCGGTGCTTTCAGAGGAAGAATTTCTTAAAATGCTCGAGGAAAAATAAAATTTTTGAAAGGCGGGACACAACATGAAAGCGGACGTTCATGCGCTTTATGGCACAGGCTGGCAGCAGGAAAAGGCCCGGTATGAGGAGATACGGGCCGGATTTGAGGCGTTTTTTGGAAGCTCCTCCGGGGCCCGGTACTTCAGCGCCCCGGGCCGCACGGAGATCGGCGGCAACCACACCGACCACAACCACGGCCGGGTGCTGGCGGCCTCCATCAACCTGGACATCGTGGGCATGGCAAAGCCCAACGGCACCAACACCATCCGGCTGAAATCCGTGGAGTACGACCGGGTGGACGAGCTGGACATCACCTCTACCGAACCTGACCCCGAAGACTACGGCTCCCGCTCCCTGATACGGGGCATCTGCGCCCGGTGCAAGGAGTTGGGCTTTACAGTGGGCGGCTTTGACTGCTTCACGAAGACCCGGGTCTTAAAGGGCTCCGGCCTTTCCAGCTCGGCGGCCTTTGAGATTTTGGTGGTCACCGTGGTCAGCTGCCTTTTTAATGAGGGGAAGATCGACCCGGTCGCCGCCGCCATGATCGCCCAGTATGCGGAGAACGTGTACTTCGGCAAGCCCTGCGGACTGCTGGACCAGATGGCGAGCTCCATGGGCGGCGTCACGGCCATGGACTTTAAGGACCCCAAAAACCCCGTCATAGAGCGCCGCAGCCTGGACCTTGCCGCCTACGGCCACGCCCTGTGCGTGGTGGACACCGGCGGCAACCACGCGGACCTCACCGACGAGTACGCGGCCATCCCGGCGGAGATGAAGCAGGTGGCCGCCTACTTCGGCAAGGAATTTCTGCGGGACGTGGACGAGGGTGAATTCTACGAGAGCCTGCAGCCCCTGCGGGCCGCCGTGGGCGACCGGGCCATCCTGCGGGCCATGCACTTCTTTGATGACGACCGCCTGGCCGCAGAAGAGGCCCAGGCCTTGGAAAAGGGCGACTTTGAGGGCTTTTTGCAGAGGGTGCGGGCCTCGGGGCGCTCGTCGCTGATGCGGCTGCAGAACATCTTCGCCTGCTCGGCCCCAGGGGAGCAGGGCATCACCCTGGCCCTGGCCGTGGCGGAGTCTCTGCTTAAAGGCCGGGGGGCCTGCCGGGTGCACGGGGGCGGCTTTGCGGGCACCATGCAGGCCTATGTGCCCCTGGACCTGCTGGATTCTTACCGGGCGGGCATGGAGAAGGTCTTCGGGCCCGGGGCCTGCCACGTGCTTTCCGTGCGGGGCGTGGGGGGCGTGGAGGTAGAGCTGTAAAGTACATATACTTTGTAAAGCTTTGTCACTTTACGTCGATCCTCCGGCCATACTTGCACTTTGCCCGGAAATGTGGTATAATAATATGAATTTGCAAGAAGGAGTGTGTGAATTTGCAAGAAGGAGTGTGCGATTTGGAGCAGAGTTTGGCCCCCGGGCTGCGGGAGGACATAGAGGCCGCCGGGGCGGCGGCAAGGGCCCGCTGGGGGGAGAGCCCCCGGGCCCTTGTGCGCACCTACGGCTGCCAGCAGAACGTGGCCGACGGGGAGAAGATAAAGGGCCTTTTGTCCCTCATGGGCTTTTCCTTTACAGACGCCCCGGAGGAGGCCGACTTCCTCCTTTTTAACACCTGCGCCGTGCGGGAGCACGCGGAGGACCGGGTCTTCGGCAATGTGGGGGCCCTAAAGAACATCAAGCGCCGCCGGCCGGAGATCATGATCGCCCTGTGCGGCTGCATGACCGAGCAGGCCCACGTGGCCCAGCGGCTAAGGCAGAGCTTCCCCTTTGTGGACATGGTCTTTGGCACCGGGGCCATCCACCGGCTGCCGGGGCTCATGGGGGAGGTGCTGGGGGGCGCAGGGCGGGCTTTCCTGCGGGGCTGCCAGGAAGAGGTCTTGATGGAGGGCCTGCCCATCCGCCGGGACGGCAGCAGCTGGGCCTGGGTCACGGCCATGTATGGGTGCGACAATTTCTGCTCCTACTGCATCGTGCCCTACGTGCGGGGCCGGGAAAAGAGCCGGGAACCCCAGGCGGTCCTGTCTGAGTGCCGGGGGCTCATCGAAGCGGGGTATAAGGAAATCACCCTCTTGGGGCAGAACGTGAATTCCTACGGCAAGGGCCTTAAGGAGCCCGTGAACTTCGCGGGGCTTTTGCGGGAGATCGACAAGCTCCCCGGGGACTACCGCATCCGTTTCATGACCTCCCACCCCAAGGACGCTTCCGAGGAGCTGTTCCGGGTCATGGCGGAGAGCAGGCACATCCCCCGCCACATCCACCTGCCCTTCCAGTCCGGCAACGACCGGGTGCTGGGGGAGATGAACCGCCGGTACACCCGGGAAAAGTATTTGTCCCTTATCGCCACCGCCCGGCGGCTCATGCCGGACATCACCTTTACCTCCGACGTGATCGTGGGCTTCCCCGGGGAGACCTACGAGGAGTTTAGGGACACCCTGTCCTTAATTGAGCAGGTGGAATTTGTGAACCTTTTTACCTTCATCTACTCCCCCCGGGCAGGCACAAAGGCGGCCTCTATGCCCGACCCCGTGAGCCACGAGGAGAAGACCAAATGGTTTGCGGAGCTCTTAAAGGTGCAGGAGGCGGTGGCCGCCAAAAACTGCCGGAAGCTCGTGGGAGCCCGGCAGCGGGTGCTCATAGAGAGCGTCAATAGCAAGACCGGCCTTCTCCAGGGCCGCATGGAAAACGCCCTGACCGTAGACTTCCCCGGCCCCCCGCAGCGGGTGGGGGACTTCGCCTGGGTTGAGATAACGGAAGCCAACGGCTCCGCCCTGCGGGGCGTGGAGAGAGAGGGATAGGAGGGGGCAATGAAAATACTGCTGCTAAACATGAGCCCCAAAAACTATGGGGCCACCCAGGAGATTCTGAAGACCCTGCGGGATGCCGCGCCGGAGGGCGCACACACCGAGCTTTTGTGCCTGGGCGATTTGGAGATCGGTTACTGCAAGGGGTGCAAGGCCTGCTACAAAACCGGGGCCTGCGTGGTAAAGGACGATATGCAGGCCCTGATGGAAAAGCTGGGGCAGGCGGACGCGCTGGTGCTGGCCGCGCCCTCCTATTGGGCGGACGTGCCGGGGGTGTGCAAGTCCTTCTTTGACCGGTGCACCCCTTACGGCGACACCAACCCCGACCCGCGGCGCCCGCGCCTGGAGGCGGGGAAGAAATGTTACGGCATCGCCCTGCGCACCGGCGTGCGGCCCACGGAGTGCGAGCACATTCTGGCCTCCATCGAGCACTGGTGCGGGCACATGGGCATTGATTTTACGGAAGGCATGTATTTCTGCCAGATTGAGGACAAAAGCGATATAGAGCCTCACAAGCCGCTGCTGCGGGAAAAGGCCGCAGAGTGGTTTACAAATGGGACAGAATAAAACCGAAACAAAAAATTCACAGGGAGGAAACAAAACATGGATATCATTGAGATCACCAGAGAGCTTGGCAAAAAGATGCAGGAGGAGCCCTGCTACATCACCATGCGGGCGGCCCAGCAGGCCTGCGACGAGGACTGGAGCCTGCAGCAGGCCATCGGGGAGTTTAACTTAAAGCGCATGGCCATAAACAACGAGGCCCAGAAGGACGAGCGAAACGAGGAGACCATCAAGCGCCTAAACGAGGAGTTCCGGGCCTCTTACGCGAAGATCATGGAAAACGAGAACATGCAGAAGTATAACGAGGCCAAGGTGGAGTTTGACGCGCTCTTGCAGAGAATTACCGGCATCATCGGCCTGTGCGCCGACGGCGAGGACCCGGAGACATGCGAGTACGAGCCCTCCTGCGGGGGGGACTGCGCCTCCTGCGGGGGCAGCTGCCACTAAAAAAGCTCTATAAGGGAGGGGGAGCGGCCTGTGACCAATTACTCGCCGATGATGCAGCAGTATTTTGAAACCAAGAAAAAGTACCCCAACACCATCCTGTTCTTCCGCCTGGGGGATTTCTACGAGATGTTCTTCCAGGACGCGGTGACCGTATCCCGGGAGCTGGAGCTGGTGCTGACGGGCCGGGCCTGCGGCGGGGAGGACAAGGCCCCCATGTGCGGGGTGCCCTACCACAGCGCCGAGGGGTACATCGCCCGGCTGGTGGAAAAGGGCTACAAGGTGGCCATCTGCGAGCAGATGGAGGACCCCAAGGCCGCAAAGGGCATCGTAAAGCGGGAGATCGTGCGGGTGGTGACCCCGGGCACGGTGGTGGAGAGCAGCATGCTGGACGAGTCCCGCAACAACTTCATATGCTCCCTGTGCCGCCGGGAGGGGGCCGTGGGCCTGTGCCTGGGGGATGTTTCCACCGGGCAGCTGCTGGCCGCCCAGCTGAACCTCTCTGACGAAGGCGCCCTCACCCACGCGGTCATGAACCGCCTGAGCCGGTATTCCCCCCGGGAGATCCTTCTTGACCCCCAGTCCGCAGAGCTTGCGGAGCTGGGGGACTTTATCAGGGAGCGCACCGGCGCCGCCGTGGAGGTGCTGGGGGAGGAGGTCTACGGGGACCTGGAGGAGGCACAGGAGGGCGTGTGCGCCCAGCTTGCGGGGGGGAGCCTTCCAGAGCTGGGCCTATCCCACAAGCCTTTGGCGGTGCTGGCCCTGTGGGCGCTCTTCGGGTATCTGGGAGAGACCCAGATGCGGGGCCTTGAGCGCATGACCACCCTGGAGCTCATGGAGGACGACTCCTTCATGAACCTGGATACGAACGCCCGGCGGAACCTGGAGCTCACAGAGACCATGCGCAACAAGGAGCGCCGGGGGTCCCTTTTATGGGTGCTGGACAGGACCAAGACCGCCATGGGCAAGCGGCTCATCCGCTCGTGGCTGACCCAGCCGCTTTTAAGCCCCGCCCAGATCACCCTGCGGCAGAACGCCGTGGAGGAGCTCACAAAGGACCGCCCGCTGCTTGACTCCCTCATAGAGCAGCTTACGGGCATCTACGATCTGGAGCGCATCATGAGCCGGGTGGTGTACGGCTCGGCAAACGCCCGGGAGCTGCGGTCTTTGGGGGCGGCCCTGGGGCGGCTGCCCGGGCTCAAGGCCCTTTTGGGCCAGACGGAGGCCACGCTCTTTAAGTCTTTAGACACCCAAATAGAGGGCTTAGAAGACATCACCGCCCTCATTGACCGGGCCTTTGTGGACGACCCGCCCTTTTCCGTGCGGGAGGGGGGCATGATCCGGGAGGGCTTCGACAAGGAGCTGGACGAGGTGCGAAGGGACCGGGACGGGGGCCGGGACCTGATCGCCGCCGTAGAGGCGAGAGAGCGGGAGCGCACGGGCATCCCCAAGCTCAAGACCGGCTACAATAAAGTTTTCGGCTACTACATAGAGGTCTCCAACTCCTATAAGAACCAGGTGCCGGAGGACTACATCCGCAAGCAGACCCTCACAAACGGCGAGCGCTTCATCACCCCCGAACTGAAAGCTTTGGAGGACCGCATCCTGGGGGCCAGTGATCGGGCCGTGGCCCTGGAGAGCCGGCTTTTCGAGCAGGTGCGAGCCTACGCGGCGGCGGCGCTTTCCCGCATACAGGCGGCGGCGGGAGCCGTGGCGGTGCTGGACGTGCTGTGCTCCTTCGCCCTGGTGTCGGCCCAGAACGACTACACCCGCCCGGTGGTGAACATGGGCGGCAAGCTCTACCTGAAGGACTGCCGCCACCCGGTGGTGGAGGCCCTCTTAAAAGACGCCCCCTTTGTGCCCAACGACGTGGACATGGACATGGCCGACAACCGGGTGGCCATCATCACCGGGCCCAATATGGCGGGGAAGTCCACTTATATGCGGCAGATCGCCATTGCCGTCATCATGGCCCAGATAGGGTGCTTTGTGCCCGCTAAAGTGGCGGAAATCGGCATCGTGGACGGCATCTACACCCGGGTGGGGGCCTCGGATGATTTATCGGCGGGGCAGTCCACCTTCATGCTGGAGATGACCGAGGTGGCGGACATTCTGGGCCATGCGGGGCCCAATTCGCTGGTGATCTTCGACGAGATCGGCCGGGGCACCTCTACCTTTGACGGCATGAGCATCGCTCGGGCGGTGCTGGAGTATGTCCATGACAAAAAGCACATCGGCGCAAAGACCCTCTTTGCCACCCACTACCACGAGCTCACCGCCCTGGAGGAGGCCCTGCCCGGGGTGAAGAACTTCAACATCGCCGTGAAGAAGCACGGGGACGACATCACTTTCCTGCGGCGCATCATCCGGGGCGGGGCCGACGACAGCTTTGGCATCGAAGTGGCGAAGCTGGCGGGCGTGCCCGATAAGGTCCTAAAGCGCGCAAAGGAAGTGCTTTCTCAGCTGGAGGCAGGGGGCACCCCCGCCGCCCCGGCTGTGAAGCGCCAGAAGCCCCCCCGGGAGGAGCCCGTGCAGCTGACTATGGATTCAGCGGACAGCCGGGCTCTAAGCCGGCTGCGGGCCCTGGACGTAAACAACATGACGCCCATGGAGTGCATGAACGCGCTCTTTGAGCTGCGGAAGATGCTGGACTGAGAGAAGGAGAAAAAGATGGAAAATATCATAAAGCTGCGGGAGCGGCCGGAGCTGCTGAGCGCCGGTGCCCGGTGGTTCCACGAGAAGTGGGGCATAGACGAAGAAGCCTACCGGGAGAGCATGGAGGAATGCCTCAGGGGCGCGGCGACAGTGCCCCAGTGGTACTTATACCTGGAGGACGGCGCTATCTTAGGGGGCATGGGGGTCATTGAAAACGACTTCCACGACCGCAAGGACCTGGCCCCCAACGTGTGCGCCGTGTTCACCGAGGAGGCCCACCGGGGCCGGGGCATCGCCGGGGCGCTGCTCTCGGCTGTGTGCGAAGACATGGCCTCTTTGGGCGTGCACACCCTGTACCTGCTCACGGACCACAAAAGCTTCTACGAGCGCTACGGGTGGGAGTTTTTCTGCATGGCCCAGGGGGACGGAGAGGAAGAGCCCTCGCGGCTTTACCGGAAGGTGACGAAGTAAGACGAAAGGCAGGGGAGAACATGCCCAAGATACAGGTACTGGACAAGCAGGTAGCCGAGCTCATCGCCGCCGGGGAGGTGGTGGAGCGGCCCTCCTCGGTCATCAAGGAGCTGGTGGAAAACGCCATCGACGCGGGCTCCACGGTGGTCACGGTGGAGATACGCCGGGGGGGCGCTTCTTATATGCGGGTGACGGACAACGGCTGCGGCATCGACCCTGAGGACGTGCCCACGGCCTTTCTGCGCCACGCCACCAGCAAGGTGAGCCGCCAGGAGGACCTGGACGCCATCGGCACCCTGGGCTTTCGAGGGGAGGCGCTGGCGGCCATTTCGGCGGTGGGGCGGGTAGAGCTCCTTACAAAGACCCGTGAAAACGACACCGGCCTGCGCTACACCTGCGCCGGGGACGAGCCCCCCCTGCAGGAGGAGGCCGGGTGCCCCGACGGCACCACCATCGTGGTGCGGGACCTGTTCTTCAACACCCCGGCCCGGATGAAATTCCTAAAAAAGGACGTGACGGAGGGGAACTCTGTGGCGGGCATTCTGGATAAGATCGCCCTCTCCCACCCGGAAATTTCCTTCCGGCTCATCAGGGACGGCAAGGAGACCCTGCACACTCCCGGCGGCCAGTTGGGCCCGGCCCTGTACGCGGTGTACGGGCGGGAGTTTTTCGAGACCCTCATCCCCGTGGACTACACCCTGGGGGGCGTCAGAGTGGAGGGTTTTGTGAGCAAGCCCACGGCCAGCCGGGCCAACCGCTCCATGCAGAGCTTCTTCATAAACGGCCGCTACATCCGCAGCCGCACGGCCTCTGTGGCCTTGGAGGAGGCTTATAAGGGCGCTGTCATGGCCGGGAAGTTCCCCGCCTGCGCCTTGCACCTGCACCTTTCCCGGGAGGCCGTGGACGTAAACGTGCACCCGGCCAAGATGGAGATACGCTTCATGAACGAGCGGCCCATTTTCGACGCGGTGTACCACGGGGTGAAGTCGGCCCTGCAGGGGGGCGATTCCCCGAAAATCATGGGCCTTTCGGGGCCAAAGCCCATCCTGCCCCAGGCGCCGCCCCCGGAGCGGGCCCCCCAGACGGTGCTGCCCCTTCTCATAGACGACGGTGAGCCGGAAATCAGCGTGCCCAGGCTGACCCTGCGGGACAGCGGGGCCCCGGCTACGGTTCTGCCGGACCTGGGCCGGGAGCCCGTGCACCTGCTGGAAAACGCCCTGGAAAACCGCCCGAAGCCTAAATCCCCTGAGCCCCCGCCTCCCCCGCCGCCCAAAAAGCCCGACCTGCGCCTGGTGGAGACGGTCCCTCCGCCGCCGCCGGCCCCGGCGGAAACGGACTTTCACTCCAAGATCATCGGGGAGGCCTTTGGCACCTACATCCTCATCGAGTACAGCCCCAAGGCCCTGATGCTCATCGACAAGCACGCGGCCCACGAGCGGCTGCTCTACGAAAAGCTCAAGGCCCAGACGCCGGAGGGCGCGGCCCAGACGTTGCTTTCGCCCGTGCCCGTGAGCCTGCAGAAGGAGGAGTACGCGGCGGTGCTGGAGCACCTGGAGGACCTGGAGAAGGCGGGGTTCCTGGTAGAGGACTTCGGCCCGGGCACGGTGCTGGTGCGGGGGGCCCCCCTTCTGCTGGACGGCGCCGACGCGGCCGGGGCCGTCATGGAGACGGGGGGGTACCTGTGCGCCCACAAGACGGACCTTACCACCCAGCACCTTGACTGGGTCTATCACAACGTGGCCTGCCGGGCCGCCATGAAGGCCGGGGACACCACCCGCCCGGAGGAGCTAGTGGCCCTGTGCCGTGAGCTGGAGCAGAACCCCCAGGTGCGCTACTGCCCCCACGGCAGGCCGGTGTACATCCTTCTGCCCAAGAGGGAAATAGAAAAGCAGTTTGGCAGGGTATAATAAAGGGGAAAAGCGCTGAGAAGGGAGGCGTCATGATGGAAAAGCCCATAGTGCTGGCGGTAGCGGGCCCCACGGCCTCCGGCAAGACGGCCATAGGGATTGCCCTGGCCCGGCGCTTTGGGGGCGAGATCGTCTCCTGCGACTCCATGCAGATCTATAAGGGCCTGCCCATCGGCACGGCCCAGCCCACCTATGAGGAGCGGCAGGCCGCCCCCCACCACCTTATCGGCTTTCTGGGGGCAGACGAGCCCTTCAGCGTCTCCGATTACGTGGCCCTGGCCGGGAAGGTCATAGGGGAGATCGGCGGGCGGGGGAGGCTGCCCATCCTGGTGGGGGGCACGGGGCTCTACGCCCGGTCGCTGCTGCGGGGGTTTTCCTTTGAGGAGAGGGCCCGGGACGAGGCCCTGAGAGAGCGGCTCTTCACCCAGCCCCCAGAGGCGCTCTACGCCCGCCTGCAGGCCCTGGACCCAGAGGGTGCAAGGGAGATACACCCCCACAACGTAAAGCGGGTGGTGCGGGCCTTAGAGTACTGCCTGCTCACCGGGGAGCCCTTTTCCCGGCAGGCGGCCCGTTCAAAGCTTATGGAGCCGCCCTACCGGTACCTTCTCTTGTGCCCTGTCTTCTCTGACCGCCAGCTTTTATACAGCCGCATTGACCGGCGGGTGGACACGATGCTGGAGCAGGGCCTTCTGGAAGAAGCGGAGGGGTTCTTCCATTACTGCCAGAAGGCCGGCACGCCCCCCACGGCGGCCCAGGCCATCGGGTATAAGGAGCTTTTCCCCTATTTCAAGGGGGAAGTCTCCCTGGAGGAAGCCATAGCCCGGGTGAAGCAGGAGAGCCGCCGGTACGCGAAGCGGCAGCTCACGTGGTTTGCCCGGGAGCCGGGGGTACAGTACCTCTATCTGGACGGCCTTACCCAGAGGCAGATAGAAGAAAAAGCCTGCGCCCTTGCGGGGGAATGGCTGGAAAAACAGACGGAAGGGAGGAAAAAGCCTTGAACCAAAGACAGGTGCGCTCGGCGGCGGCGGTGGTCATCGCCCTTTTGCTGCTGCTTTATGTGGGGTTTTATATGGTGAACCGGCAGGCGAAGAAGTTTGCAAGCGACGGCGTGACTACGGAAATAGCCGCCCGGGGCCAGGTGTCAGACACCCTGCAGGCGAAGGGCTTTGCCATACGGGACGAGACCGTGCTGACGGAGCGCTACAG
>CANRZD010000036.1 GCA_947644325.1 uncultured Clostridia bacterium | reverse complement strand
TCGCCGGTCACGCAGCCATCCTCCTCGTACCCGATGCCACCCACGAATTCCATCCAGGACGCGCTTCCGCTCACGCCCGCGATGTTGAACTCCTCCCCGCAGGCGGCCAGGGTGCCAACTACCAGAAGGACAGCCAGCAGAAGCGCCAAAATCTTGCTGCGTTTCATTCTAAAATTCCCCCTAAAAAATAAGGTGTTATTTTGCAAACCTACGTATTCACGCACAATTCACAATAGGGTCATTTTACACGATGATTTGATTTTTGACAACTGGCAAACCCGAAAAAATCCCCTTGTCCGGCCCACGGTTTTTGTGTCATTTGCATATTTTCACCCGAAAAATCGCATGGCCGCCCTATTTGTTTCAAACTTGTAACCAGTGATAAACCCCTGTTTAATGCCACATCCGGGGCTTTCCCCGGGCGGCTCCCCGGGGGGCGGAGGCCCCTTTTTGCAACTTTCCGGGGCCCTGCCTGCAAAACCCCCGGGGTGTCGAAAAAAAGGGGGCTTAAAAGATGGTAAAATGCGAAAACCCATGCTATAATAGCAAATAAGAAAGGACGGGGATGTCGTGAAGCTCTTAAAAAAACATATCCTCTGGTTCATAGACCGGGTGGCCCGGGACCGGCTGGATTCCTCCTCGGCCCACGCGGCGTATTTCCTCATCATCTCCTTTTTGCCCTTTGTGGCCCTGCTGCTGACCCTCATGCAGCGCATCCACTTTGGCTCGGGCCTTACCATGATAGAGGCCGCCTTAGACCTGCTGCCCGGCGCCGTGGCCGAGTACGTGACGGGCCTTCTGCCCTCCCCTATCACGGCTACGGGCATTTTGCCGGTGGCGGTCATCGCGGCCATATGGTCTTCCTCGGCGGGCATGGTGGCCGTCTTAAAGGGTTTAGACAAGATCTACGAAGTGAAAAAGACCCGGAACATCGTGCACATGCGTTTAGTCGCCGCGGTGTACGTGATCCTTTTCGCGGTGGTGCTGCTCCTGGTGGCGGTGCTGCTGGTGTTCGGCTCCACCATCTACAATTTCCTTCTGGAGAAGTCCCCCCGCTTTCTGGCCACGCTGCTGATGAATTTCAAGTCCCTTCTGGGCTTCGTGCTGCTTCTGGCCTTCTTCACCCTCATGTATACTTTTCTGCCCCGGCGGCGGGTACGCCTGCTGCACAATCTGGCCGGGGCGGCCTTCAGCGCGGCGGGGTGGGTGCTGTTCTCCTTTTTCTTCTCCCTGTTTGTGGAAAACTTCTCCAACTTCTCCATCTACGGGGGCCTTGCCACCCTGGTCATTTTGATGTTCTGGCTTTTCTTCTGCATGTACATCCTGTTTCTGGGCGCGGAAGTGAGCATGTGGCTGGAGGAAAGCGGCATCGGCCAGGACCTGGCCGCCCTGCGGAAAAAGCCCAAAAAGAAATCCTAGAAAGGAGGGAGGCCCTGTGGCCTTTTCCCCAGACTTAGCGAAGGCCCGAGAGGCGTACCTGGCCTATGGGGCGGAGCTTTTCGCCCTGTGCTACCTGCACGCCGGGGGCCCCAAGGGGGCGAACGCCCGAATAGGCACCCTTCTGTGCGATGTGAACACCAGCCCCGGCCGCTGGCAGCTGGCCTCCTCGGGCAAGACGGGGCTGTTCCGCTGCGCCCACCAGGTGTGCATGGACCAGTACTACACCCGCCCCAAGCGCCAGAAAAAGCGCAAAAAGGACGAGCCCCGCCCTCCCCTCCCCTCTCTGCCCTTTGTGATGACGGACGCCCTGCGGGCCCTGCTCTCTTTGCACCCCAAGTATAAGACGCCCCTGTACCTGCGCTTAGCCTTAGGCTGGAGCGCCGAAGACGCCGCCGCCGTCATAGGGGGCCCGGCGGCCCGGGCAGAGTGGCTCTGCGCCCGGGGGCTCAAAAAGGCGAAGCTCACAGAGGAGCGGGCCCGGCAGGCCCTTTCCCTCATCGCCCCCATGCCCGGGGGGCCGGAGGAGCAGTGGGACAGCTTCCTCATCGACCGGGAGGACAAAAGCTTCGGGGGCCAGCAGCGCCTGCGCCGCTTCAAGCGCTGGATGGACCACGCCATCCCCTACATAGCCCTGGGGGTCGTCGTTTTCTGCGTGCTCTGCTACCAGGGGGTGGAGCGAGGATGGTTCACAGGACAAGCCTATGTGCCCGCTGTGCCCGTAGCCTCTCAGCCTGCCGAAGACTACGGGGTGGGCACCGCGGCTGTATTCAGACCGGAGGGGGACGGCTATATCCGATACGACGTGACCGACTGCCCCCTGGACCCAGAGACTTTGCTGCGCCAGATGGTGGCCCTGGGCGGCGCCCCGGAGGGCGCCCGCGTGCTCTCCGCCCGGCGGGAGGGGGGCTGCCTTACCCTGGAGCTTTCGGAAGAGGCGGCCCTGGCGGAAAGCCGGGAGATGATGACGGCCATGTCCGCCACCTTCGCCGCCGCGTACCCGGAGCTTACAGAATTGCGGCTCATCGCCGCCGGGAAGGAACTGCGCCTGTGGGAGCAGTTTCCCCGGGAAATAGAGCCGGAGCGCACAGTAACTACGCCTTACCACCAATAGAAAGGAAAAACGCCATGAAAAAGATCGTTGTCATAGACGGCCAGGGGGGCCGCATGGGCGCGGCCCTGGTGGCCCAGCTGAAGGCCCTGGACCTGCCCGCCCATATCATTGCCGTGGGGGCCAACTCCGCCGCCACCGCCGCCATGCTGAAGGCCGGGGCCGACGCCGGGGCCACCGGGGAGAACCCCGTCATAGTCTGCTGCGAAAACGCCGACCTGATCCTAGGCCCCATGGGTATCATCACCGCCAACGCCCTTTTGGGGGAAATCACCCCCAGGATGGCCGCAGCCGTTTCAGAGAGCCGGGCCCAGAAGCTTTTGATACCGGTGAACCGCTGCTCTGTGACTGTGGTGGGCGTGCGGGAGCTCTCCTTGGGGGAGTACGTGAAGGCCTGCGCCCAGCAGGCGCAGGAGCTCCTTTGCCCCTGAGCCTTGCGGTTTTACACGATTTGTGCTTTAATATAGGAAACGGCTGGAAAAAGGAGGCCCTATGGAGCTTTGGGATATTTATGACGAAAACGGCCTGACCACCGGGCGCACCCACCCCCGGGGCGCGCCCCAGAAGCCCGGGGAGTACCATCTGGTGTGCACGGTGATACTCTTTAACGAAAAGGGGGATCTGCTGTGCACCCACCGCTCCCCGGAAAAGACGCTGGCCCCTAACATGTGGGAGAGCCCCGGGGGCGGCGTGCTGGCCGGGGAGGACAGCCTCTCGGGCGCTATAAGGGAGATCGGCGAGGAGCTGGGACTTACCCTTGCGCGGGAGCAGCTGACGCTCCTTTACCGGGAGAGGCGCGAGGAATTCTTTATGGATGTGTTCGTGGGGCGGGTAGATGTCGCCCTTTCCTCCCTGCGCTTTCAGCCCGGTGAGACGGACGGGGCCCGGTGGCTCTCCATAGACGAATGGGAGCGCATGGCCCGGGCCGGGGAGATACTGACCCCGGCTAAAGGAGAGTTTTTCGGCATTCTGCGCAAATTCAAGGAGGACTGCCTATGCAAACCGTAGCCCTTATCAGCCTGGGCTGCGCAAAGAACCAGGTAGACGGCGAAATGCTTCTGGCGGCCCTGGAGGCCGGGGGCTTTGCCCCGGCGGGGGCAGAGGAGGCGGACATCGCCATCGTGAACACCTGCGGCTTTATCGACAGCGCCAAGAAGGAGTCTATAGAGGCCATCTTAGATTTGGCGCGCCTGAAGAAAGAGGGCGTCATAAAGAAGCTGGTAGTCACCGGGTGCCTGGCGGAGCGCTACCGGGAGGAGATACACAAAGAGCTGCCCGAGGTGGACGGGGTCTTCGGCATCGGCGCCAACGGAGACATCTGCGCCTGCGTCAACGAGATGCTGGAAAAGGGCTTCACCCAGAAGTTCCCCCAAAAGGAGCGCATGCCCCTGTGCGGGGCCCGCAGGCTCTCCACCCCGGAATTCACCGCGTACATAAAGATAGCCGAGGGCTGCGACAACCGCTGCACCTACTGCGCCATCCCCCTGATACGGGGCGGCTACCGCAGCCGTACTATGGAGAGCATTGAAGAGGAGGCCCGGGCCCTGGTTTCCGGGGGCGCGAAGGAATTGGTACTCATCGCCCAGGACACCACCCGGTATGGGCTGGACCTATATGGGGCATACTCCCTGGGGGCGCTGCTTTCACGGCTGTGCCGGATAGAGGGCCTTTGCTGGCTGCGGGTGCTGTATGCCTACCCCGATTCCATCACCGACGAGCTGCTGGACGTGATGGCAAGAGAAGAAAAGATCGTGCCCTATATGGACATCCCCCTGCAGCACGCCTCGGGGAAAATCCTCTCGGCCATGAACCGCCGAGGGGACCGGGAGAGCCTTACGGCCCTCATGAGAAAGATACGAAAGAAGGTGCCAGGGGTGGTGCTGCGCACCACGCTCATTGCCGGGTTCCCCGGGGAGACGGAGGAGGATTTCCAGGAATTGGCCCAGTTTGTGAAGGACGTGGGCTTTGAACGCCTGGGCTGCTTTGCCTACTCCCGGGAGGAGGGCACCCCCGCGGCGGAGCTGCCGAATCAGCTGGAGGAGGAAGAAAAGGAGCGCCGGGCCCAGCTCATCACCGAGAGCCAGCTGGGGATTATGGAGCGCTGGGGCCGGGGGCAGGCAGGCCGGGTGCTCACGGTGCTCACAGAGGGCTATGACGAAGATGCGGGCCTGTGGTACGGGCGCTCTTATATGGACGCCCCCGACGTGGACGGGCGGGTGTACTTTACCGCCCTGGAAGCGCCCGCGCCCGGGGACTTTGTCGAGGTGGAGATCGAAGACTGTATAGACGGCGAGCTCACAGGCGCCCGCCGGGAAGGAGCCTTTTTATGAAGCTGAATCTGCCCAACAAGCTGACCCTGGCCCGGGTGGCCCTGGTGCCGGTGTTCATGGTGTTCGCGGCCTTCTCCCAGTATGGCCGGGCCGACTGCCTGCCCCTGTGCGGCCTGCTGGCGGGCATCGTCTTTTCCATAGCCAGCTTTACGGATTACCTGGACGGGAACCTGGCCCGCAAGCGGGGGCTGGTCACAAACTTCGGGAAGTTCGCCGACCCCTTAGCTGACAAAATGCTCACCACCGCCGCCCTCCTCTACATGGTGGTGGACGGCGTGTGCAGCCCCGTGGTGCTATGCGTGGTGCTGTTTAGGGAGTTCGCGGTGGCCGGGGTGCGCATGGTGGCCGCCTCCAAAAGCCGGGTCATTGCCGCCAACATGTGGGGCAAGGTGAAGACCGTGCTGCAGATGGGCACCATCATCCTCTACTATTTCGCAAGCTTCTTCGCCCCCCCGGACGCTATAGGCACGGTCACGCTTATCACCCAGGCCCTGTGCTGGGCCGTGGCGGCGGTGACGGTGCTTTCGGGGTTCATCTACATAAAAGATAACGCGGGCGTGCTTTTGGACTGAGTTTTCTTATTGATTCCCGCCGCGGGGCATGTTATAATAGTGCTTACACGAAAAAACCAGAAGAAAGGCCGGGGTGCATATGAAACGTAGGATAAGCTGGGGACGCGGGCTCATGGCCCTGGTGCTCATGGGGGCCTTGCTGCTGCCGGGCCTTTCTTCCGGGGCTTTTGCTGCAGAAGGGGATGTCCCCCTCTTTCCAGCTGTAGGGGACGATAACCCCGGTACCGGCACCGTTGTGCCGGACCCACCCTCTCAGGGGGAGCCCATTCTCCCGGACCCGCCCCCTACCACCGAGCCGGACCCGCCCAGCGAGCCCCCTGTGTCAGAGCCCAGCAGCGACCCGGGCCCCTCTTCCAGTGAGCCGGACGCCTCCTCGGACAACTCTTCCTGGGAGCCCGATGACAGCAGCTCGGAGGACGAGAGCTCCTCGGAAGGCGAGGGCGCCGGCATGGTAAACCCCAACCCCACCCCCAAGCGCTCGGGGGAGACGAGCCTAAAGCCGCCCTCCTCCAGCCGGCCGAAGATCGCCCTGAACGCCGGGTCTTCTTCCGCCAGCCCCTCGGGTTCTTCCCCGGACCCTTCTTCCCTTGAGCCCAACTATATCACCTTCGCCCGGCTGGACCAGAAGGCCAACTCCATGTCCATGACCCTTTTCTACGGCGGCGCGGGGTGCGTGCTGTTTGGCGTGCTGGGGCTTGTGTTCCTTTTGGCCCTCTTTGTGCACAACCGCCGTCGCCGCTACGCCGACGACCGGGACGGCATTTTCGAGGAGATAGCCCAGGCTGAGAACCGCAGCCCCTACGCCCCCCAGGCCCTGGGAGATCTGCAGCCGCAAAGGCCCCAGTCGGCACAGCGGCCCGCCCAAACGGCACAGCGGTCCGCTCAACCGGCACGGCAGGCACAGCGGCCCATGCCCCCTGCCCAGCCGCCCTATTACGACCCGGCCCCGCCCCAGGACAACCTGTACACCGAGGAATTCGACCTGCCCCAGCAGGAGCCCATCTACTATAACGACTACAGCGCCCCTGTGCAGGACAGCCTGTATACGGAGGAATTTGACCCGCCGGAGCCCTCTTACGCCCCCCCGGCCCAGGACAGCCTGTACACCGAGGAGTTCCATCTGCCCCAGCCGCCCTCTCCCCCCCGCAGGCCCCTGGCCCACGTGGCCCCGCCCAAGGAGCCCCCAAAGCCCCAGCCCCAGCAGCGCAACCCCTACGACACCGAGGAGATTTTGCGGGAGCTTCTGGGTAAAGACGTATAAAAAAGAACGCACCTGGTTTTAGCCAGGTGCGCTTTTTTGTTTTAAGAAAGGCTCTTTAAGATATAGGCGGCGTTTTCCTCCGGGGGCCTTGTGCCGTCTACCCGCAGCACGGGCAGGGTCTGGCCCGCAAGCCACTTTTCGGTCAGGTCCTCCGGCCGGCGCTCTACCATGGCAAGAAAGCCCTGCTCCTCCTCAGTGACCCGGCCGAACTGCTTTATAGTGCGGTTTTTCACCCGCTCCAGCCGGGGGCCCCTGGGCACCGTGACCAGCACCGCGTGGGTAAATTCCGACAGCACTTCCGGCCCGAAGTCCCCTATGACAGAAGTGAAGATGAAGTTTTCATGGGCCCGCAGGTCCCGCAGCAGCAGGGCCTCTACTTCTTCCTTTGTGCGGGAATGGCTGTAGTCCCCGGGGGTGGGGAAATAGTAGTCCTCCGTGTCCACGAAGGTCCATCCGCTGAGCTTCCCCAGGGTCCGGCCCAGGGTGCTCTTGCCCGCGCCGTTCAGGCCGCAGAGAAGAAGCTTCACAATGCCACCTCCATTTGAACGTCCCAGGGCTCCTCCTCCGCATGACGGGGGTCGCATTCCTGGGCCTCCACGCAGCCCATTGCCCGGTAAAAGGCCATGGGCCCCACCGCCGAGTGGGCCGAAACGTACAACTTTTCCGCCCCCAGCGCCCGGCCAAACTCTACGGCCTGCTGAAAGAGCGCCCGGCCCAGGCCCTGTCCCCGGCAGTCAGCGGAAACGAACAGCTCGCGCAAATCTGCGTACTGCCCCCGGGAGCCCATAAGCTTCCCCTCCACAGCGCAGAAGCCCTTGAGCTTCCCGTCCAGGAAAGCGCCCCAGGCTTTCCCGCCCCCGGCCAGCAGCTCTCTTAAAGCCGCGCACATGGCCTGGGGCTTTTCGTTTGCCCAGCGGTCGGTGTAGCACACCTCTTGAACCTTCCACGTCCCGTCTACCTTCCTCCACGCCTGCTCTACGGGCTGGAAACGGCAGAAGTCGTGGAAAATCTCCGGGGTCAGCTCCCCTTCCGCAAGGGGGCGCACTTCCTTTTGGGGCAGGTATTTTGTCAGATACAGCACCAGCTCGTCGTCGTTTACACAGGGCTCGTAGGGGCCCAGGGGCTTGTCCTGATACCACGCGCCGGTGCCGTCGAAGACATAGCCGCGCTTTATGTACATCCTCTGGGCCGGGCCGTAGCCCCTGTGCATGCCCACCCCCAGGCAGACGGTACGGCTTGTTTTGGCGGCTTCTTCCTCGGCGCAGTCCATGAGCCGCCAACCGATGCCCCGGCGCTGGAATTTTTCCAGCACGTTAAAGTCCACGATCTCCGGCCAGCCTTTGCCCTTAAAGGGCCCCTCTTTTGCGCTGGGCCGCAGGGTGACGTACCCGGCCGCTTCCCCTTTACAGCGGGCCACGAAGACTTTCCTCCTGCCCTCCTGCTGCTCCTTGAAGTAACCTTCAAACTGGCTCAGGGGCTTCTCCCATCCCTGGGCGGCGAAGCCCTCTGAAAGGGCCCTGCCGTCCTCCTGGGTGAGGGGGGCTATCACCAGCTCCTGGCTTTTATAATATTCCATAGTCCTCCTTTAGACTTCCACCACCCCGTCGTAGACCTTCGTGGTGTCGCCTGTCATCAGCACCCGTTCGTCGGTGTAGTTGACGGTAAGCTCGCCGCCCTTTAAGATCACCCGGATGTCCCTGCCCTTCTCACAGTGGCCGTTAAGGGTGGCGGCAACGACGGCCGCGCAGGTGCCGGTGCCGCAGGCCATGGTCTCGCCGTTGCCACGCTCCCAGATGCGCACCTTGAGGGTAGTAGAGTCAATGACCTCCGCAAAGCCCACGTTCACCCGCTGGGGGAACAGGGGGTCAAACTCGAACTTGGGGCCCAGCTTTTCTAAGTTCAGCTTGTCTACTGAAGACACGAACACGGTACAGTGGGGGTTGCCCATAGAGCAGCAGGTGATGTTATAGACGCTGCCGTCGATGGACACGGGCTTATTGATGATGCTCTCCCCCTCCAGGCGCACGGGCACCTTTTCCGGGTGCAACTCTGCCTTCCCCATGTCCACAGCCACCTGGGCGGCCAGGCCGTTTTTGGTGATGACGGTGCACTCCTTCACGCCGCTTTTGGTCTCGATGGCGAGCTTGTAGCGGCCCCGGCCCGCGGGCTTCCCCTGGGCCAGCTTGTTGTCAAAGAGGTACTTTGCCACGCAGCGGATGGCGTTTCCGCCCATCATGCCCTCGCTGCCGTCCAGGTTAAAGAGGCGCATTTCGGCGTCGGCCCTGTCACTGGGGCCCATGAGCACGATGCCGTCGCCGCCTATGCCGTTGTGGCGGTCTGATAGCAGGATGGACAAAAACTCCGGCGAGGCCACCTGGTTCTCAGGGTCAAAGCAGTTGATGTAGATGTAGTCGTTGGAGCAGGCGGACATCTTCGTGAATTTGAGCTTCTGCTTTTCTTCCTTCAGGTTATTGATGTCCACAATTTCCGTGTTCTCCGGGGTAAAGCGGCTCATAAGGGAGTCGGCCAAAGCGTTGGCGGTGTCCAGGGCCGTCAGGCACGGTATGCCCAGGAGGGCGGCCTTGCGGCGGATCTTCACGCTGTCCCGGGCGGGGTTACGGCCCTTGGCCGAGGTGGAGATGACGTAGTTTACCTTGCCGCTTTCCAACAGGGTGATGGTGTTGTCGGAGGAATTCTCGTGTATCTTGTCCACAATCTTCACCGGCAGCCCGGCCTTAAAGAGCACCATGGCCGTGCCCGTGGTGGCGTACAGGGTGAAGTCCATCCTCCACAGCTTCTTGGCGATCTCAGCGATCTCCGGCTTATCCTGGTCCCGCACGGTGATGAACACCCCGCCGCCCCGGCGCATCTGGTGGCCCGAGGCGATAAGGCCCTTATAAAGGGCTTCCTCCAGGCTGTTGCCGATGCCCAGCACTTCGCCGGTGGACTTCATCTCCGGCCCTAAGTGGGTGTCCACGTCCGTAAGCTTCTCGAAGGAGAACACGGGCACCTTCACCGCGATATAGGGGGAGGGCTTATAGAGCCCGGTGCCGAAGCCTAAATCTTTGAGCTTGTAGCCCAGGCTGACCTTGGTGGCCAGGTCGCACATGGGCACGCCGGTAACCTTGCTGATATAGGGCACCGTGCGGGAGGCCCGGGGGTTCACCTCTATGACGTAGATTTCCCCGTCCATGATGATGTACTGGAGGTTGATGAGGCCGATGCCGTGGAGCTCCCGGCACAGGGTCTCGGTGGTCTCCACGATCTTCTGGCTCATGTCGTCGTTGATGTCAGAGGCCGGGTACACGGCGATGCTGTCGCCGGAGTGGATGCCCGTGCGCTCCACGTGCTCCATGATGCCGGGGATGAGGATGTTTTCCCCGTCGCAGATGGCGTCCACCTCGATCTCCATGCCGGAAAGGTACTTGTCGATGAGCACCGGGTTATCCTGCTTGTGAGAGAGGATGATCTGCATGTATTCGTTTATGTCCTCGTCGCAGTAGGCGATAATCATATTCTGCCCGCCCAGCACGTAAGAGGGCCGCATGAGCACAGGGTAGCCCAGGTTCCGGGCGGCGTCCAGGGCCTCTTCGGCTGTCATAATGGTGGTGCCCTTGGGCCGCTTGATATGGGCCCGCTCCAAAAGGGCGTCGAAGCGCTCCCGGTCCTCGGCCATGTCGATGGTGTCCGCCGAGGAGCCTAAAATGGGGATGTTGTTTGCGGCCAGGGTCTTTGTGAGCTTTATGGCCGTCTGCCCGCCGAAGGCCACCACCACGCCGATGGGCTTCTCGATTTTGATGATGTCCATGACGTCCTCCGGGGACAGGGGCTCAAAGTACAGCCGGTCGCCGGTGTCGAAGTCTGTGGAGACGGTCTCGGGGTTGTTGTTGATGATGACCACTTCATACCCCAGCTTCTGCAGGGAGAGCACACAGTGCACGCTTGCGTAGTCGAATTCTATGCCCTGGCCGATGCGGATGGGCCCCGAGCCCAGCACCACCACCTTCTGCTTGTCCTTGTTGCGATGGATGAACTCCAGGGCCTCGTCCTCCCCGCCGCTTTCTTCGGTGTCATAGGTGGCGTAGAAATAGGGCGTGTGGGCGGCGAACTCCCCGGCGCAGGTGTCCACCATCTTGAAGGTGGGCTTGCGCTGCCACTGCACCTTGCAGCCGGAAAGCCTCTCCAGGGTGGCGTCCGGGTAGCCCAGCTGCTTGCCCTGGATGTAGAGTTCTTCGGAAAGCTCCCCCTTCTGAAGCTCCCGCTCGTAAGCCAGCAGGTTCAGGAACTTGTTTAAGAACCACCGGTCCATAAGGGTCTTTTCATAGATTTCGTCTACAGAGACGCCGCGCTTTAAGAGCTCATAGACGGCAAAGAGCCGCTCGTCTGTGGCGTGCACGGCGATGTGCCACAGGTTTTCATCTGTCTCGTGGGCAAACTTCGGCAGGTTCAAGGTATCCAGACCGATCTCCGCCCCGCGCACGGCCTTCATCAGGGCCATCTCGAAGCTGTCGGCAATGCTCATGACTTCGCCGGTGGCCTTCATCTGGGTGCCCAGCTCCCGCTTGGCGTAGACGAACTTGTCAAAGGGCCACTTGGGGAACTTCACGGCTACGTAGTCTATAGTGGGCTCGAAGGCCGCGTAGGTGACGCCGGTGACGGCGTTCTTGATCTCATCCAGGGTGTAGCCGATGGCGATCTTCGTGGCCACCTTGGCAATGGGGTAGCCCGTGGCCTTGGACGCCAGGGCCGAGGAGCGGCTGACCCGGGGGTTTACCTCGATAACGGCGTACTCGAAGCTCTGGGGGTGCAGGGCAAACTGGCAGTTGCAGCCGCCCTCTACCCCCAGCTCGTTGATGATGGCCAGGGCCGCGGTGCGCAGCATCTGGTACTCTTTATCAGAGAGGGTCACCGTGGGGGCAATGACGATGGAGTCTCCGGTGTGCACGCCTACGGGGTCTATGTTCTCCATAGAGCAGATGGTGATGGTGTTGCCCTTGCTGTCCCGCATGACCTCGAACTCGATCTCTTTCCAGCCGGCGATGCTCTTTTCCACCAGTATCTGGGTGATGGGGGACAGGGCCAGGCCGTTTGCGGCCACTTCCCTGAGCTGCTCCTGGTTTTCCACAATGCCGCCGCCGGTGCCGCCCAGGGTGAAGGCCGGGCGGATGATGACGGGGTAGCCGATTTCCCGGGCAAAGTCCTCGGCGTCCTCCACGTTGGTGACAACTTTTGAGGGCACGCAGGGCTGGCCGATGCGCTCCATGGCGTCCTTGAAGAGCTGGCGGTCCTCGGCCTTGTCGATGGTCTCAGGGCCCGCGCCCAGAAGGCGCACGTTGTGCTTCTCCAAGAAGCCCTCCTTTGCCAGCTGCATGGAGAGGGTCAGGCCCGTCTGGCCGCCGAAGCCGGAAAGGATGCTGTCGGGGCGCTCCTTCTCGATGATGCGCTTGACGGTGGTGAGGGTCAGGGGCTCGATGTAGATCTTGTCCGCCATGGCCTTGTCGGTCATGATGGTGGCGGGGTTGGAGTTCACCAGCACGATCTCGATGCCGTCCTCCCGCAGGGCCCGGCAGGCCTGGGTGCCCGCGTAGTCGAACTCTGCCGCCTGGCCGATGACGATGGGGCCCGAGCCGATGACAAGTACTTTTTTGATGTCTTTATTCAGTGGCATAGTTTTCCTCCTTTTAAGACCTCGGGACGCTGTCCCGAACCCTGCAGGCCCTTTTGAAAAAGGGCCTGCGCCTAAAACTGCTTTTCCCGTTTATTGCCGGTGTAGGGGCCGTCGGTGCACTGGCCCCGCAGGCGATAGCCTTTGTTTTCATAGTAGGCGTTCAGGGGGGCGTTGTCTGTGGCACAGTCCAGCCGCATAGCGGTCTTCCCCCGGCTTTTCGCCATTTCCTCGGCCTGCCGCAGCAGCTCGCCGCCCGCGCCCTTTTCAGAAACAGCCGTGACAAAATTGTGCACATAATAGGCCCGCGCCTCCCGGCTGTCCTCCCAGCGGGGGTCCTCCTCCAAAAGCACCGCCGCGCCGGCGATGGCGCCGCTGTCCCGGCGCTTCAGCACATACAGCCGCCCGGCCGCCGCTTGCTCCTCATAGTAGGCCGGGGGGTAAGCCTCCCGGTAGCCGGTGGTGTTCCACTGCCGTATGCCCTGCTCGTCCATCCAGGCCACGCGCACCTCTATCAGCGCCCATATGCCGCCTGTGTCGGCGGGCCCGGCCAAAACCAGCTCATATTCCATCTCATTCCCCCATCATGGCGAAGAACTCGTCGAAGAGCTCCTCTGTGTCCAAGGGCCCGCCGCAGGCTTCCGGGTGGAACTGCACGGAAAACGCCGGGTGGTCATAGTAGCGCATGCCCTCGCAGGTGCCGTCGTTTACATTGCGGTAGAGCTCTTTGCCGATCTTCCCGTCCAGGCTGTCCCCTACGATGGCGTAGCCGTGGTTCTGGCTGGTGACGTAGACCCGGCCGGTCTCCAGGTTCTTTACGGGCTGGTTCTCCCCCCGGTGGCCGTATTTCAGCTTCATACGCTGGGCCCCGTGGGCCAGGGCCAGCAGCTGGTGCCCCAGGCAGATGCCGAACATGGGAAGCCCCAGCCTGCATATCTCCCGGAGGTTCTCGATCAGGTCCCCGTTTTCCGCCGGGTCCCCGGGGCCGTTTGTGAGCATGACGCCGTCCGCGTGCAGCCCGGCTATTTCCTCCGCGGTGACGGTGCAGGGGCACACGGTCACCTGGGCCCCGCGCTTTGTCAGCTCCCGCAGGATATTCCGCTTCATGCCGTAGTCGATGAGGGCGACCTTCTTTTTGATTTCCCCCTCCGGCTCCGCTATGTACGCTTCCTTTGTAGAAGTTGCCTTTACGGCGCCCTCTACCTTATAGGCTTTCAGGGCCTCCATGTCCACGCCCGCCGGGTCGTCGGTGATGACGCCGTTCATGACGCCCTTTTCCCGTATGAGCTTTGTGAGGGCACGGGTGTCGATGCCCTCCAGCGCCACCACGCCCCGCTCCGAAAAAAAGGTGTCAAGGCTGCCTTCTGAACGGAAATTCGAAGGAGCTTGGCACCTGTGCTTTACAATATAGCCTTTCGGACCAATGGAATCGCTTTCAAAGTCCGCGGGAATCACGCCGTAATTGCCGATAAGAGGGAACGTCTGCACCACTGCCTGGCCGTAATAGCTTCGGTCGGTGAGCGTCTCCAAATAGCCCGTCATGCCCGTGGTGAACACCACCTCCGCCATGACCTCGCCCGCCGCGCCGAAGCGCCTGCCGCGGAACACCTTGCCGTTTTCCAGTACCAGATATCCTGTCTGCCCCATACATCTCTTCCTTTCTCCGCTGCGCCTATGGGTCTTCCTGCGTTTATTTTCAGTACATTATAATACCCGAAAACCGCGCCCCTGTCAAGCCTCGCCTTGACAAATCCCTATGGTTCGGCTAAAATAGAGCAAAAAAAGAGGAAGGGGTCATTTCAGCTTATGGGTACCTGTGCGGAAAACCGGAAAAGCGTCCCCGCGCTCTTTGGCAGCGCCGTCTTCAACGACGACGTGATGCAGGAGCGCCTGCCCCGGGACGTGTATAAATCCCTGCGGAAAACCATCGACGAGGGCAAGGACCTGGACATCACCGTGGCAAACGCCGTGGCCACCGCCATGAAGGACTGGGCCGTGGAGCAGGGCGCCACCCACTACAGCCACTGGTTCCAGCCCCTAAACGGCATCACCGCCGAAAAGCACGACAGCTTTATCTCCCCCACCAGCGACGGCCGGGTCATCATGCAGTTTTCCGGCAAAGAGCTCATAAAGGGCGAGCCGGACGCCTCCTCCTTCCCGTCGGGGGGCCTGCGGGCTACCTTCGAGGCCCGGGGCTACACCGCCTGGGACCCCACCTCCTACGCCTTTGTAAAGGGGGATTCCCTCTATATCCCCACGGCCTTCTGCTCCTACAGCGGAGAGGTGCTGGACAAGAAGACGCCCCTTCTGCGCTCTATGGAGGACTTAAGCCGCCAGGCCGTGCGCATCCTGCGGCTATTTGGGGATGAGAAGACAAAGCAGGTCATCACCACCGTGGGCCCCGAGCAGGAATATTTCTTAGTGGACCGGGCCCTGTACGATAAGCGCACGGACCTGCGCTTCTGCGGGCGCACCCTCTTTGGGGCCCAGGCCCCCAAGGGCCAGGAGCTGGAGGACCACTACTACGGCTCCATAAAGCCCCGGGTGCAGGCCTTCATGAAGGAGCTGGACGAGGAGCTGTGGCGCTTAGGCATCTTGGCAAAGACCAAGCACAACGAAGTGGCCCCCGCCCAGCACGAGCTGGCCCCCATCTTCACCACCACGAACATCGCCACCGACCACAACCAGCTGACCATGGAGGTCATGAAGAACGTGGCCGCCCGCCACGGCCTCACCTGCCTTCTGCACGAGAAGCCCTTTGCCGGGGTAAACGGCAGCGGCAAGCACAACAACTGGTCCATCTCCACCGACTCCGGGAAAAACCTTTTAGAGCCCGGCAGGAAGCCCGAGGAGAACCTTCTGTTCCTGCTCATCATGGCGGCGGTGATAAAGGGCGTGGACGAGTACCAGGACCTGCTGCGCATCTCTGTGGCCTCTGCGGGCAACGACCACCGGCTGGGGGCAAACGAGGCCCCGCCCGCCATCATCTCCATGTTTCTGGGCGACGAGCTCACGGCCATCTTAGAGGCCATCGAGGAGGGGCGGCCCTACGGGGGCACCCAGTCGAAAAAGCTGGAGACCGGCGTGCACGTGCTGCCGGACCTGAATATGGACACCACCGACCGCAACCGCACCAGCCCCTTTGCCTTTACGGGGAACAAGTTTGAGTTTCGGTCTTTGGGCTCGGCCATTTCCATTGCCTGCCCCAACATCATGCTCAACACCATCGTGGCCGAGGAGCTGCGGCAGTTCGCTGAATTTTTAGAGGGCCCCGGGGAGCTCTCTCCCCGGGTGATGGACCTGGTGCGCAAGGTCATGAAGGCCCACAAGCGCATTATCTTCAACGGCAACGGCTATTCCGCCGAATGGGTGGAGGAAGCAAAGCGCCGGGGGCTCTTAAATCTCCCCACCACCGTGGACGCCCTGCCCCGGTATCTGGACCAGAAGAACATCGAGCTTTTCGCCCGGCACAAGATCTACACCGAGGCGGAGATGGAAGCCCGGTACGAGACCATCATGGAGGAGTACGTGAAGACCCTGCACATCGAGGCCGTGACCATGGGCGGCATGGTGCGCCAGGAGATTCTGCCCGCGGTGAGCCGCTACATACAGGACTTGTCAAACGCCGTAAACGCCAAACGCCAAGCTGTGCCGAATCTTGCCTGCCGGGCCGAGTGCGCCCTGATAGAAAAGCTATCGGGCCTGCTGGACGAAGCCTTTGACCGGGTGGAGGCTTTGGACGTGAAGCTCAGGGACCCCAGGGCCCACAGCATCAACATCCTGACCGCGGCGGCCCATTACCGGGATGTGCTCATCCCCGCCATGGAGGAGCTGCGGGCCTCGGTAGACGCCATGGAGGGGTACGTCTCCGCTGACCGCTGGCCCTACCCCACCTACGCGGATTTGATGTTCCGGGTGTAAAACACAAAAAAACAGAAGAAAAGCGGCCTGGTTTTTCGCCAGACCGCTTTTTTTACCGCATTTCCTTGGCCCGAGTGAAAATCTCGGGCTTGCCAACATATTCCATGTTGGGGTAGATGATGTCTAAGAACTCGTCGGGGAAGTAGTGGTCAAAGAACAGCTGGGCGCCGTTTTGCGCCGGTATGCCGTTTACCCGCTGGGACTGCCGGTACACCGCCCCGGCCGACAAGAGGATATCCACCGCCATGAAGATTGCCGTCCCCACCGTAAGGGCCCGGCCCAGCTTTTCGGGGATGCGCTCAATAAACCGGGAGAGGACGGGGTACAGGTCCTTGAGCCACAGAAGCCCCAGGATGCCCCAGAAGAAGGAGTACATAAGGTTCGTGCGGCCGCTGACGTTCAGGACGGAGTCGCTGTACTCCCAGGAGACGGTGCCGAAGAGGGTCTGCTGCAAAAAGCTGCACAGGTACTCGAAGGCCCCGCCGATAAACATGCTGGCAATGAAAATCAGCACGTCCCGCTGGTTATACATGTGGTAGAGGAACAGGGTGATGGCCACCGCCCCGAAGCCGTACACCAGGATAAAGGGCCCGCACACCACGCTGACCCGCAGCTGGAAATGGTGGGGCGGCACCACTAAGGCGTAGACGGTCTCCAGGGCAAAGCCCACCACGTTGCCGATCATGAAGATCCAGAAGAGCTTCGAGAAGCACAGCCCGTAGGCAAAAGGCCGGGGCTCGCCCTCCTTGAGCCTGCCCTCGTAGACGGCCCGGGCGTTTTCGTCCCGGCGGCGTATGGCCTCAGAGGACTTGCGCCGAAAGACGTTCACGTTTTGCCGCAGGGCCTCCAGCTCCTCATTGTGCCGCAGAGAGTGCAGGTCCGGGAAGGCCTTCAAGAGGCGCTTGTGCAGGTAGTTGGCCCGCAGGCCCTTTTCGTACTTCTCCTTGAGCCGGGCGGCTTCCTGCTGCCACTCCTTTTCCCGCTCCTGCAGCCCCATGGCCCCGGCGTAGAGCCCCTGGCCCAGCCGGTCGGACCCGGCCCGCAGGCGGCTGGATACGTACTCCAGGTTCTTGAGCTTGCGGTTGAGGCCCACGATGGACACTACCGTCACCACGAAGTCCGTAAGGGCCAGCCCCAGCAGCACCGCAAGCAGCACCCAGCCCACCGGCCGGGGGATGCGGGCGGTGAGCCTGCCCATAAGGGGCACGATAAAGCGCACCACCGCCGCCCCCGCCAGCCCCCACACGATGGCGAAGCTCAGGCACACATAGCCGCCGATGTTGTGGGGCTTGTCGGAATAATCCCACCACTTCTGGTGGAACACCTTCTCTAAGAGGAACCCGGCCAGCCACTCCAGCCCTGTGCCCAGGAACATGGAGCCCACGATGAGCACCGCCAGATTGTCCCCGAAGGGCTTCATGACAAAGTCGATGGCCACGACCCCCAGGCCGTAGATGGGGCACAGGGGGCCGTTTAAGAAGCCCCGGTTCACAAAGCGCTTTTCCAAGATGGCGGCGTAGACTACCTCGCCGCACCACCCCAGAAACGCGAACTGAAAAAAGCACCAAAGATAATTGTACATACGCCACCCAGCCGCATCATTCGGTAAGGTGCGCCTCGGTCCACCGGAAGGCGGCCTCGCACACGGCCTTTACGCTGCCCTCGTCCAGGGGGCTCTTCAGGCCCGCGGCGTGGGCAAGGTCCACAAAGGTCTTGGTGCCGCCCATGCGCACAAAGGACATGTACGTTTCCCAGGCGGCCTTGGGGTCTTCCACGCTCATGGCGAAGATCTGCAGCGCCATGACCTGGGCCATGCAGTAGTCGATGTAATAGAAGGGGTACAGGTAGATGTGCAGCTGCCTCTGCCACCCGGCGCCCCGGGCGTAGAAGGGCAGGTTATCGAAGTCAATGTAGGGCCGGTAGAGCTTTTCAAGCCGCAGCCAGGCCTCGTTGCGCTCCTGTGGGGTGTACTCGGGGTGCAGGTACATCTCCTCCTGGAAATGGTCCACCAGGCACCCGTAGGGGATAAAGAGCAGCGCGTCCTCCGCGTGAGAGAGCTCATACTTATCCGTCATGGGCCCAAAGAACAGGTGGTGCCAGGGGGCCGTCAAAAACTCCATGCTCATGGAGTGGGTCTCCGCGCCCTCCATGGTGGGGCAGCGCAGGGCGTGGATGCCAATGGTATTGTTTGCCATGTAGTCGGCAAAGGCGTGGCCCGCCTCGTGGGTGAGCACGTCCACGTCCCCGGAGGTGCCGTTGAAGTTTGAGAAGATGAAGGGGTAGCCGTAGTCCTCCAGGCCCGTGCAGTAGCCGCCGTTTGCCTTGCCCTCCTTGGCCAGCACGTCAAAGAGGTCGTTTTCGAACATGAGCTCGATAAACGCCGCGGTCTCGGGGGAGAGCTCCTGATACATTTTCCGGCCCGCCGCCATGATCTCCTCCGGCGTGCCCTGGGGCGCAGCGGAGCCGTCCTTGAACTTCAAGGCGTTGTCGTGAAACTTGAAATCCTCTACCCCGATGCGCTTTGCCTGGCGCTCCTTGAGCTTCAGGGTCAGGGGCACCAAATCCCGCACCACCTGCTGCCGGAAGGCCGCCGCCTGGGCGGGGGTGTAGCAGTTGCGCTGGCGGCGCAGGGCCCCCAGCTCTACAAAGCTTTCAAAGCCCAGGGCCTTGGCCTGCTGGGTGCGGTTTTTCACCAGCTTGTCGTAAAGCTCGTCAAAATGCGCCCGGTTCTCGTCAAAGAATCGGCCCTCGGCCTCCAGGGCGGCCCGGCGGGTGGCCCGGTCGGTGCTCTCCTTATAAGGGCCCAGCTGGGCGATGGTGACGGTCTTTCCCATAAAGGGGATCTGGGCGCTGGCGTAGAGCTTCTGGTACTCGGTGCAGAGCTTGTTTTCCTCCTGCATCAGGGGGATAATCTCCGGGGAGAAGGACTTCTGCTCCATCTCCAGGTTCAAAAACAGCAGGGAGCCCAGCTCCTTTTCCAGCCCGGCCCGGTAGGGGGACTCTAAAAGGGCGCGGCTAAACTCCTGCCGCTTTTCGTCCAGAAGCGGGGCCTGCTCGTCGTGATAGGCCTGCTCGGCCTCGTAGAAGGCGTCCCGGGTGTCCACGGTGTTGCGGATGGAGCAGATGGCGACCTGGGTGTTCAGATGGCTCAGAAGGGCCTCCTGCTCTTTGTACACGCCCACCTGCTCCT
>CANRZD010000035.1 GCA_947644325.1 uncultured Clostridia bacterium | reverse complement strand
AGACGCTGCGCAATTCAGCGGGAGAGCCGCCCCCGGCCAAGCGGACCGGCTGAATTGGTTATCATTCAAATTGTAATCTGCAAAAGCCCCTTCAAATCCTTCCTCTACTACCCAGTAGCAATCGTTCAAGGACAGACCCTTGGACACCTGTATAAGATTCAAAGACGGTTTAAGCTTAAACCACACTTGCTTAGAAAATTGTGGACATAAGCACGGTTTTTCGGTACAGCACGGTGGCGTAGCCACTTTTGTACGCTTTCAGCGGTTGAAGTCATGTCAAGAGGTAATAAATAACCTTTATAAGTATCATACCCTGTTACTTTGGTTTCAGGCAAATGCGTATCCTCGAATGCGTAGAAACGCAGCTAGGGATAGAGCGTTAAAAAATTTATACATATATTCTGCGTCTCATGCTGAAGCAGGCATATTTGCGCAACCCCAAGTTAGCACAAGAGCGCCTATTGCATCCCAAAACATATGTAAGTGATCATCTATTACAAAATCGCCTGCTAGAGTTTTTTTCTGCATAGATTTTACCGCTTCATCTAAGGCTTTTCTTCCAATCACGTGTGGAAAGAAACTATTTTCTCCCAGCTGCTTTGCTTCTTCTTTTGTCTTAGGAGGCATATCTGACTCATGACCCCCTAATGTCAGTAATATGCTTGTCCAGTACCTTCTCTGTGCTCCATCTGCAATATATGGAAACCCTTTCTTCAGGTCATAATATAAAGCAGGCTTACCACAAAAAAGATTTTTCAATTTATCGAGCAAAACCAGCCCTGCCCCCACATCTGGTTTTTTAATGCTGTGCAGAATACACGTTGGAATCAGATTCTCCGCTTCATGCACATCAAGCGGAAACATTACAAAAGGAGGAATACCTTTAACATTTTTTAATTCCTCAGACACATTCTCAACTGTTTTAAGTGTGTTACCTTTAGGGAGAGTTTCATTTTCGTCAAAAGCACCAAATTTCCGGTCGCTATCCACTATGCATAGAGTGGGCGTCAAGTCCTCTGACACACATTTTTTTAGTCCATCCCCCAAACTGCTTCCGCCGCCGCTTTCGGAGTGCACGGCAATATGAAGGCTTGTTATAAGCCTTTTTTTAAGAAAATATTCTCCCATAGATTTATAAAAATTGCAATCACTCAAATCTTCTCCCAGCAAACAGCATGGCCTATCCAGATTCCATTGCATAGCTGTTTCCACAGGAGTGATCATTGGTTTGCCATCCACCATCAAAGCACTAGGAAAATTGCGTTGTGAAACGTCGCCAGTAAACGCCAGAACTAGAACCTTTTCCACCAGATTCAAGATTTCCCCACTTTCCGAGTGGCGGCTCATAATTTGGCGGTATATGCCGGCAGCAGGGCCTTCCAGCGCTTGGCTTAGGTATTCTATGCTCATTATATTCCCACACAAGTAGCACTTTCCCTGGCGATGTGCAAAAGCTAGATTTGAAAAAAAGATATTTTCATCTTCTTTCAACTCAAGATTTTTCAACCTCTCGTAGATGCTTTCATCAATAAATATCACCATTCCCATTCCCCCATCGATCACGGTGCAAAAAAACCAATAGGCCAATTTTGCAAATAGCCATGCTTGTCATAATGGCTTGTTTTTACTTCTGTTTTTTTCGTCTCTGTATCTCTATCAAACAAGAGAACAGAAACGTCATTACTTTTAAGACGTCCTTTTGCAATCATGCGTCCAAAATAATTCACAATAGTTTCACTGTGGGTCTCAAGTATCAGCTGGACCTGGTTATGGTTGCTCTCTGCCAGTTCAATGCTTGCAATAAAGGCGTCAACAAGCTTTGCCTGCAATGCGGGGTGAAGGTGGAGTTCAGGCTGCTCTATTGCTATAACCAATGGCACAGTCTCTCTCGCCCTTAATTCTTCCGTAGTGGAAAGATCCCAAAGTTGAGTAATTATAGGAAGAATTTGGCTATATCCAAAACCTGTGTCTGACATATTGATGGGGCTCCCGCCACTTTGCAGTACAACTTTAAGTGATACATGCCCTTCCGTTCTATCCACAATCGTTTGGAAACCAAAATGTTTTAATGTCCACTCCTGAAAGCTTTGTAAGCGGTCCCATGTGAGCCCATTTAGAAATATGGCCAGATTTTTACCTTGATAATCCACCTCATCAATAGCTAAGTTACGTAACCGATAATATCTTTCTGCAGTCGCCCTTAGAGGGGCAATATAATGGGTTTGACGAAAATAATAGCGTATATAATCTTCTATTCTTGGGAAAAATCTATAAAAATATATTACCAAAAATATATTATCCTGATCACTTTCCCCCATATCGGACAACTTTTGAATAGCAGTTTCCACCTGTGAGTCTAAACTCCCAGAAGCGGTTATTCCTTTAAGCTGTTCCTTAATATAATCAAAGTCCATGCCTTCGCAAAGCAAAGCACCTATTGAAGAAGCTACCTCTTCAACAGAATTTTCAAGTTGAAAAATCAGGAATTGTGAACCTTCATCAGCAGGTTTCTCTTCAGTAAAGACTTTGCGCATACGGTCAATCAATTCTTCTATATTCGGAAGGTCAAACCCAAATATACTATCATCAAAAGCTTCTATCCTATGGATCATTCTAGCCTGGTACTTATTTTGGGTTTCAAAAATAGGTTTTCCATTTACCTTTACCACGCCAATGGGATATTTCGGATCAAACTCAAACTCAAAAGCTAATTTATTGATATTTACTCGCAAACTAGAAACATACTCCGTTGACCCGGCTTGCTTCAAGGTAATAGAATATAGTATTGGCGCTTTTTTTTGCTGCCGATGACGGAGAATTTTTCCTGCAAGTTGAGGCAATCTTCCTGTTCGCAGCAGTGGAAGGATAGAAAGCTTAAATTGAAATGAAAAAGTCATTTCCGTTGAACCGTCATTTGTCACAGCTTCATTAAAACTCCCAAAATCCACATAGTCATCCACATCCCCGGCCCACAAAATGGGACCGTTCGTCCTTTTGCCAAGGGATTGCTTTATCAGCGGGAAAGTACGCAGAAAGGTGCTTTTCCCTGAACTGTTTTCTCCGACAAGCAAATTTACTTTCGAAAGCGAAACCAAACCAGTGTCACTCAAACTCCGAACGTTCTTAATTTGAATCTTATCCAAACAACAGTCCTCCCCCATATTTTCTCCTTTCCAATTATATCAAATAGGTGGTTGATGTGCAATAGAGAAAAACTAATTATACCACTTATTATGTTCAAAATTATGAGGCTATAACCGACAGGCGGAAGACCCCACGTCTTCCGCCTGCTTTTATCACGTCTCCAATTTACGCCGCATCCCATCGTAGGGTCTTCTGTAAAAACATGTGTCACAGCGCCTACAAGCTTACCATCTGCCACGACCGGAGCCCCCGAGAGGAGTGTGTCAAGTTAGGGACAACATTTTTGTGGGATATTTTATGCCATGTTGCAAATTGTCACAAGGATGTTACCCATTGTCACACTTTTTCTGGTATAATCTTTTATATCCAGCAAGGTGGTGTAAATCGTGGTCTTCCTTTTCTCATCCAGGCTGAAAACCCTTCGCCAATCCATGAATCTTGCCCAAGAGCAGCTGGCATGCCTGCTGGGCGTAGACAGGAGTACCATATCCTCTTACGAAAGCAACATGCGGCAGCCTTCACTGGACACACTCTGGCGGATTGCCGACGTGTTCGGCGTAAGCACGGACTACCTCTTGGGGCGGACGAATCATATGCCGGACCATATTTTCGATCTGGAGGAGGACGATATTGCGCAGCTTTGGAAAATGGCTTTTCTGATCTCAGAGAAAAACCGGCGGATACATCAATTTGAACAGCGAAGGGAGGGCGTTTCATGATATATGACGGAACAGGCGCTAAAAACAGGCAGGAGAGTCCGGAGGAAAGGCTCTTTATACCGGCTAAGCCCCAAATCAGCTTCAGCGACCCAGAAAGGCGTTTTAGGGTCTGCGCATACTGCCGGGTCTCTACCGACCGTGAAGAACAGCTCTCCTCCTTTGAGCTGCAGCAGGAGCATTACCGGCAGCTGGTCCTAGAGCGGCCCAACTGGGAATTGAGGAAAGTCTATGCTGACGAGGGCATCTCCGGGACGTCCCTGAAAAACCGTGCGGAGTTTAACGCGATGATAGAAGCCTGTGAAAAAGGCGAGTATGACCTTATCCTGACAAAAAGCGTTTCCCGCTTCGCAAGAAATCTGGTGGACTGCATTTCTCTTATCCGCAGGCTCAAGAACCTGGACCCGCCGGTTGGCGTGTTTTTTGAAACGGACAACCTGAATACAATTTCAAAGGATTCCGAGCTGGCGTTGACCTTCCTTGCCACCCTTGCCCAGGAGGAATCCGTCAAAAAGAGAGAAGCCATGATCTGGTCTCTGGCACAGCGGTTCAAGGATTGTAAATTGTTGACGCCGCCTTTGCTGGGCTATGACAGGCCCCGTGACGCAGCCGGCAACTACATAAAGTACGCCCCTTTGCAGGTGAATGAAAGTGAAGCCAACATAGTCCGCTTTATTTTTGACGCCTACTTATATGGCTGGTCCCAGGAAAGGATTGCAGGTTTTCTTTCTGATATTGGCTGCCGGACGAAAACCGGAAGCGCCCAGTGGAACAGCGGTTCGGTGGGGTATGTTCTCCAAAACGAACGCTATTGCGGCGACATACTCACCTGGAAGACCTTTACCGCCGACTTGTTTAACCATAAACGCAAGAAGAACCGGGGCAATATGGACCAGTATTACTATACAGGGCGGCACGAGGCCATTATTTCACGGGAAAAGTTTGAAGCGGCGCAGGCCCTGCTTCAGAACCGGAAACACCATGTCCATGGGGCCCTGCCCAGCCTTCATGTTATAACCGGCGGCGTATTCCATGGTTTTGTCCCTATCAACCACCATTGGGTCAACGACGACCCCGGGCCATACTACGACTCCTCCAACAGCGCCGGCGGGAAAGAGAAGAAACTGCGGGTGGCAAAAAGCGCGTTCTCAGCCTTTGACCTTGCGGGCTACCAGGTGGTGCGCAGCCAGTTCACCCAGGCCCGCTATGAAGGGCCCGCGGTGACGGTCTCCAGGGAGCGGATCTCTTTCAATCTTTTTTGTATGCGGCGCTTCGCGGAAATAGGCCATGTACAGCTCCTGCTGCACCCGTCCCAGCGGAAAATAGCCATAAGGCCCTGCGGGGAAGGTTCCATACACAGCATCCGGTGGCGCCCCCACCGGGAAAAGCCCCTGTATGCAAAGACGCTGTGCTGCCGGTACTTTTGCGCCGCTCTGTTTCGGATGATGGAGTGGGACCCCGATCGTCTTTATAGGACCAGAGGGGCATGGATGAAACGTGACGGCGAGCAAATCATTATCTTCGATCTTGAGAATACTGTATCCTTAGTACCTTTGCCGCAGGCGGATGGACTGACTGCAAGAAAGAGACACGCGGAATGGTTCCCTGAATCCTGGGAGGGCAGCTTTGGGGAGGAGTTTTACGATCATATTTTTGAGAACAGCTTATTTTACATGGAGCGGGAAACGCCCTGGCAGTCCACCAGCCCCAGCATACCCGCTCCGGGCCTGGAACAGTTTACCGCTCCAAGCGGCCAGGAGCTCAAGGGGAGGATAGAGATGCTGGGCAGAAAGGAGGGGACATCCTATGACAGCACAGGTACGGCTGGATGAGCTCTTTTCAAAAGCGAAGCTTATTGAGGAGGAAGAGGCGGAAGCTGTGGTGGATTTAGCTGGGTACCAGGTGACAAAGGCCGAGCTCTTTTCCCATACCCGTGAGCCGTCCATCACCATCTGGCCCAACCGCGTCCGCTTCAACATGGCCTGCCTGAGGAGGTTCCCGGGGGTCACACATATACAGATCCTTGTCCATCCGGACCAGAAACGGCTTGTTATCCGCCCCTGCCCGCCCGATACGCCGGATTCCCTCCGCTGGGCAAAGGGCAAAACCGCGAAGGAGCTCTCCAGCAGGGAACTGCTGTGCCGGATATTTGCCGCGAAAATTTTCGACCTGATGGGCTGGGACGGGGAATACCGCTATAAAGTGATGGGAAACCCCGCTGTATATGGGGAAGAAATGCTGTTCCTGTTCAAACTGGATGATTTCGAACTGTTCGTGGGCGGAAAGCAGCCCAGGTCTTATCTTCCCGGCCAGTGGCGGGAATATTTCGGCACGCCGGTGGAGCGGCATGAGGAAAGCTACAAAATTGACCTGGCAGAGGGCTATATCGTCAATATGTAAGGAGGAAGCCGGATGGATCATTTCAACACGGAAGTAGAGGCTATTTCAATGGAGGGTTTCCAAGTGGTAAGCGGGGAATATTTTGCCCGCGCGCCTATCCAGGCTTTCCCTTCCTGCACAATTTGGAGCACCGGGATCACTTTTAACCGGATGGCCCTTATATCCCTGCATAACTGCGAGCGCATACGTCTTGAGGTCAACCCGCAGAAGAGATGCCTTCTGGTCGTGCCTGTCACCGTCAAAGACAAGGACGGCATTATTTGGAGGAAGAATATCAAGGAATATGCCACCCGCCGCATGGAGTCCACCCGGTTCTCCTCCACCATCTACGAGATGTGGGGATGGGATGCCGGGTACACATATAGGTCGGTAGGGCGTATTGTCACGGTGGATAACAAAGTTATGCTCCTCTTTGACTTCCGTTCGCCGGAACAGTGGAAGTCTAAGGAGAAAAAATCGGATAAATGAAGGGGCTGTATGTGTCGTTTTACATGAAGACAAGAAAACACAAGGAAGGCCGGACGCCCCTAAACGCCCGGCCCTCCTTGTGCTTTCCTGTCTACGCCGCGCCCGGTTCCTGGGTGGACTGGGCGGCTATCACCCTGCACTGCTCCACCATCGTCTGGGCAAAAATCCCAAACCCCATGGCCGGGTCCTCGGTGAACACATGTGTCACAGCGCCCGCGAGGCTGCCGTTTTGCAGGATGGGCGCGCCGGACATGCCCTGCACGATACCCCCTGTGGTTTCCAGCAGCCTAGGGTCTGTGACCCGCAGGACCATGTTTTTCGTGGGCTGCTCGGGGCTTGCCACGCTCTCGATGCGGGCTTCGTAGAGCTTGGGGCCGGTTTCGTCGATGCTCACCAGCAGCTTCACCGGGCCCTCACGGACCTCCTCCCGGGGCAGCACCTGCACGGGCGCGCCCTGGGGCGGGGCGTCCAGGGTGCCGTAGACGCCGGTCTCGTTGTTGGAGAGAAGGTTCCCCATGGATTCGTCAGAGGCGAAATACCCCCGCAGCTGGCCGGGGCTCTCCGGCAGGCCCTTGGTGACGCCGCACAGGGTGATGGGCGCGGGCTCGCCGCTTTTCAGGGCCATGACGCCCCCGGCGTCCATATCGCAGATGCCGTGGCCCAGCCCCGCGAAGACCCCGCTCTGTGGGTCGTAGAAGGTCAGCGTCCCCACGCCGGCGGCGCTGTCCCGCACCCATATGCCCGTCTTGAAGGCCCCTTCGCCGTACACCGGGTTCACGGTGGCCTCAAACTGCTCCTCTCCCCGCTTTACTAAAAAAGTGATGGGCTTTCCGCCGCTTACCCCGATATACTTTGCCAGGGCGGCGTTGCTCTGTATCTCCATGCCGTCGGCCTGCACCAGGTAGTCCCCGGGCTGCAGGCCGGCCTCGGCGGCGGGGCAGCGCACGCCGCTTTCCGTGTAGATGTCCGAAAGCGACGCCACGATGACCCCGTCGGTAAAGAGCTTGATGCCAAAGGCCGAGCCCAGGGGCACCACCGACATCTCCCCCAGGCTCTCCCCGGCCGCCTGCACCGGCACCGCCCGGGCCTGGGCGCCGCCGTCGTTAAAAGCGGAGGCTTCTTTTGCCCCGGCGGCCCCCGGGCCCAAAAGCCCCAGGGTGCCCAGCATGCACACCGCCGTGAGCCCCACGCTGAGGGAAAAGAGCCTTACCCCCCGGCAAAAGGCCCTTATCCCCCGTTTTATCACTTGCATTGCGATCAACTCCCCTCTGGGGCCGGGCCATGGCTAAAAAATGCCAAAAAGCGTTCGGCCCCGTTTTTACTTTTCGCAAAAGAGGGCGATTTATTTTGGCAATTAAAAACGCCCCTGCACACAGAATGCAGAGGCGAGAATTTTTGGTCTGCCGCATCTATCGGGCGGCGTGCGCGGCCCGGCGGCTGCCGGGTCCTGCCCGATAGAAGGGACAGTAAAGAAATGAGATAAGGTGATATTTTATGTTTCCGAAAGGCTCTTTCGTTCTGCGTTTTTCCTTTCGCATCACTTCCTTTCCTAAAGCTGACATTATCATACCCCATATTTATGAAAACATCTGGGGTTTTATTTGAAGTTTTCGTAAGGAAATTGTGAACGGCATTTGAATGAATTATACACTTTGCCGAATCTCCAGAAACTACCGGCTTTTTAGGCGGGTAAAGCGCTTTTTTCTGTTGAACCGGCCGCCTTTTTATGCTATTATTTTATTGTAAGGGAGGAAGGACTATGGATAGGCAGAGCCGCCGCATCGCGGTCATCTGCGGCCACTACGGCTGCGGCAAGACGAACCTGACCCTGAACCTGGCCCTGGAGAAGGCCGCTGAAGGTAAGAAGACCACCGTGGTAGACCTGGACATCGTAAACCCGTATTTCCGCTCGTCAGAGTACAGGGCGCTGCTCTCGGAAAGAGGCGTGGGGCTCATTGCCCCGGTCTTTGCGGGCACCACCCTGGACACCCCCACCCTGCCCCCGGAGATCTACTCCATTTTCGACGAAGGGGCGGGTGAAGTGCTCATCGACGCCGGGGGCGACGACGCGGGGGTCACGGCCCTGGGGGGCCTTCGCCACAGGCTGGAAGCGTGCGGCTATGACATGCTCTACGTCATAAACCGCTACCGGGCCCTTTCCCAAACGCCGGAGGAGGCCGCGGCCCTTCTGGGGGAAATTGAAAAGGCCAGCCGCCTTAAGGCCACGGGCATCGTCAATAACTCCCACCTGGGCACAGAGACGGCCCTTTCAGACGCTTTAGAATCTCTGCCCTTTGCAAAAGAGACGGCCCGGCTCACGGGCCTGCCGCTTTGCTGCTCCACCATCCCGGATTTTGCCCTTAAAGGCCCCGCCCCCGAGGGCTTCCGGGCTGTCAAAAGACTGGTCACGTTCAGCTGGGAAGCCGGCTGGACCCCACAGAATAAGGAACTATAAGGAGGGAATTTCATGGCTAGGATCATCGTAGACGAAAAGGTGTGCAAGGGCTGCGGCCTGTGCGTGCACGCCTGCCCCTTGAAGCTCATCGCCCTGTGCAGGGATGTGCTGAACCCCAAGGGCTACCACCCCGCGCGGCTGATGGAGCCCGAAAAGTGCGTAGGCTGCGCCGCCTGCGCCACCATGTGCCCGGACACCGCCATTACGGTGGAAAAGTAAGGAGAAAATCAAGCAGGAAAGGAAGAAACGCGCATGAAGGTTTTAATGAAAGGCAACGAGGCTTTGGCCGAGGCGGCCATACGGGCGGGGTGCCGCCACTTCTTCGGCTACCCCATCACGCCGCAAACGGAGCTGGCGGCCTATATGTCAAAGCGTATGCCCAAGATAGGCGGCACCTATCTGCAGGCCGAGTCGGAGATCGCCGCGGTGAACATGGTGCTGGGGGCCTCGGCCGCCGGGGTGCGGGCCATGACCTCCTCCTCCTCCCCGGGGGTAAGCCTCAAGGGCGAGGGCATCTCCTATATGGCGGGGTCTGACCTGCCGGCGCTCATCATCAACGTACAGCGGGGCGGCCCGGGCCTGGGGGGCATCCAGCCCAGCCAGGCCGACTACTGGCAGGCCACCAAGGCCACCGGCCACGGGGACTTCCAGATTCTGGTCTTCGCCCCCTCTACGGTGCAGGAAATGGTGGATTTGGTCTCCGACGCCTTTGATTTGGCGGACCAGTACCGTATGCCCGCCATGATTTTAGCCGACGGCATGCTGGGCCAGATGATGGAGCCCGTCACCCTGCCCGAGGAGGGCGGGAAGGCCCCCATAGAGAAGCCCTGGGCCGCCTGCGGCCACGGGGGCAAGCGGGAGCACAACATCGTAAACTCCCTGTACCTGACCCCCGATAAGCTGGAGAGCCTTGTAAAGGAGCGCTTTGCCCGGTACGAGATCATCAAGGAAAAGGAGCAGCGGGCCGAGGAGTACCTGACCGACGACGCCGACGTGGTAGTGGTGGCCTACGGGGCCTCCTCCCGGGTGGCAAAGGGCGCCGTGAACAAGGCCCGGGAGTTAGGGCTGAAGGCAGGTCTCGTGCGGCCCATCACCCTGTGGCCCTTCCCGGCGGACGCTTTGAACCGCGCCGCCAGCCACGCAAAAGCCCTTCTGGCAGTGGAAATGAGCATGGGCCAGATGGTGGACGACGTGAAGCTTGCCATAAACTGCCAAAAGCCCGTGCACTTTTTTGGCCGCACCGGCGGCATGATCCCTACCCCAGCGGAGGTGCTGGAGCAGATCAAGGGGCTGGTGTAGCCGCTGGAAAATCCAACAAGAAAGGAAGCTTTATAATATATGCAAACCGTATTCCAGAAGCCGTCTGTTCTCACAGACGCGCCCATGCATTACTGCCCCGGCTGCACCCACGGCATTGTGCACCGGCTGGTGGCCCAGGCCCTGGAGGAGCTGGGCGTGGAGGGCAAAGCCGTAGGCGTGGCCTCGGTGGGCTGCTCTGTCATGTGCTATGACTATTTTTCCTGCGACATGGTGCAGGCCCCCCATGGGAGGGCCCAGGCCGTTGCCACGGGCCTCAAGCGCGCAAGGCCTGAGAACGTGATCTTTACATACCAGGGCGACGGGGACCTGGCCGCCATCGGCACCGCCGAGACCGTGCACGCGGCCACCCGGGGCGAGAACATCACCGTTATCTTCATCAATAACGCCATTTACGGCATGACGGGCGGGCAGATGGCCCCTACCTCCCTGCCCGGGCAGGTGACCCAGACCACCCCCTACGGCCGAGACACCAACACCGCCGGCTACCCCGTGAAGGTCTGCGAGCTGCTCTCTACCCTGGACGGCGTGGCCCTGGCCCAGCGGGTCACCGTAAACAACGTGAAAAACGTAAACATCGCCCGGAAGGCCATCAAAAAAGCCTTCCAGAACCAGATAGAGGGCAAGGGCTACTCCATTATCGAGGTGCTCTCCACCTGCCCCACCAACTGGGGCCTCTCCCCCACCGAGGCCCTCAAGTGGCTGGAGGAGAACATGATCCCCTACTACCCCCTGGGCGTATACAAGGACGTGGAAGGGGGCGTGAAAAAATGAAGGACTTGAACATGCTCTTCGCGGGCTTCGGCGGGCAGGGCGTATTGTTCGCTGGAAAAGTAGCGGCCTACGCGGGGCTTATCGAAAACAAGGAGATCTCCTGGCTGCCCTCTTACGGCCCGGAGATGCGCGGCGGCACCGCCAACTGCAGCGTGTGCATCTCTGATACGCCCATCGGCTCGCCCCTGGTGACGAACCCCAACGTGCTGGTGGTCATGAACCTGCCCTCTCTGGACAAGTTCATCGACACCGTGGAGCCCGGCGGCACGGTGATTATCGACAGCTCCCTTATCGACAAGAAGGTAGAGCGTGAGGACCTGAACGTCTACTACGTGCCCTCCTCCGCCCTGGCCGAAGAAAACGAGCTGGGTGGGCTTTCAAACATGATCTTAGTGGGCAAGCTCTTTAAGGAGATATGCACGGCGGGAGACCACAGCTTCTGCACAGAGGAGACCCTGGACGCCGCCATTCAAAAGTGCATCCCCGCCCGCAAGGCCAATATGCTGGATGTGAACCGGAAGGCGGTAGCGCTGGGAGCGCAGGCATAACATGGAGCCCCAGCAAAACTACCGGCTGATAGAAGCCCTGCAAAGCGCCGGATGGACGGCGGAGGAGATCATCGACCTTATCAAGTACGTGGAAAGCGGCGAAGAACAGTATAAGCCAAAACCCAAAAAGTAATCAAAAAGAAGCCGGCCCGGGCAAGAGCCTGAGCCGGTTTTATTTTGGTCAGATGTTATTTTACGTTGGCCTTGAGCCAAGCGCAGTCGTCGGCGATGCACTTGTCGTGGTCGTCGTAGAAGCCCTCGCGCTCGATGACCCAGAAGGCCTCGAAGTCCTGCTCGTCCAGGGCGTCCTTGATGGCCTGCCAGTTCATGTTGGATTCCTCGGCGCCCATCTTGCACTGGACGGAGAAGCGCTGGCTGAAGGCGGGATCGGCCTGGCGGGCGTTGAACTGCTCCAGCATTTTCTGGCGCTCCTCCAGGGGCATCTCGGCCGCTTTGGCGAAGGGGCTGTCGGCGGGGCCTTCTTTAGCGGACTTGGGCTGGGGCCCGGGCCCTAAGATCTTGCAGTTCTCTTTCACGTGGATGGACACGATGCGGTTCTTGAAGCGGCGGATGAGGCTGGGGGGATAAGAGCCGCCCACAGTGGCCCAGCCGCAGTCCAGCTGGAAGAAGAATTTGCTGGAGTTATTATACATATGCTCGATAAGGGGCAGGCCCTCGTCTACATAGAACTCCTTCTCGTGGTTGTGGTAGCCTACCTTGATGCCGTAGGGCTCGGCCATTTCGGCCATGGCGTCCAGTTCCTTGGCGACCTGGATAGCCTCTTCCTTGTTGCAGAAGTCGGTGCTGGCCCAGATGACCGCCTTGCCGCCCAGGGCCGCCATTTTCTTGACGATCTCCTCGGTGGGCTTGGCGTGGACGGAGACGATCTCAAGGCCGGTTTCCTCTGCCCACTTCTTGATGTCCTCCACGTCGTTGTCCAGGTCCACAGGCAGCAGCTCCACGCCGTCAAAGCCCAGGGACTTGATGGTCTGGAACTTCTCAAGCAAGGTGGGCCCCAGGCCTAAGTAGCTGGCGATGCCGCCGAAGGAATAGGTGCCGATGTTGACTTTCATAAACAGTTCCTCCTAAAACGAAAAATTTCTGGTTATAATATACCACTTTTTTTCCTATTTGTCAATGCGCCCCGGGTATGGTATAATGAGGGTACTATATTTTGAGGAGAGAGTCCTATGTACCATTTTTTCGCCATGCTCTCGCGTATGAAATACATCAACCGCTGGGGCCTGATGCAGAATACCCGCAGCGAGAATATCTGCGAGCACAGCCTGGAAGTGGCCCTTGTGGCCCACGCCCTTGCCACCATCGGCAACCGCCGCTTCGGCAAGACCTATAACGCCGAGCGGGCCGCGGCCTTGGCCATCCTCCACGACGCTTCGGAGATCATCACCGGGGACCTGCCCACGCCGGTCAAGTACCACTCGGAGGAGATACGCCGGGCCTACGGGGAGGTGGAGGAGATGGCGGTGGAGCACTTTGTTTCCCTGCTGCCGGAGGACCTGCGCCCCTATTACCGGGAGCTGATGACCATGGGCGCCCCGGGGGATGGGGAGCTGAAGGCCTTAGTGAAGGCCGCCGACCGCATCTCCGCCGCTATCAAGTGCATCGAGGAGCGCCGGGGCGGCAACCGGGATTTCCACAAGGCCGAGCAGGGCATCTTAAAGGCCATACGAGACATGCACGTGCCCGAGGCCGACTGCTTTTTAGAGGAATTCCTGCCCTCCTACGGCCTGACCATCGAGGAGCAGGACTACACCCGGGAGGCCGGGCTGCAGTTCGGGCAGTCCTCGCAGATGGTGTTTTCCCAGGTGGTACATAAATAAAAGGGGTTTTTTACTGTGAAAATCGGCAATATAGAAATAACCGGCCGGGCGGCCCTGGCCCCCATGGCAGGCGTCACCGACGCCGCCTTCCGCCGGGTGTGCGCCCGCTTCGGGGCGGCGTACACGGTGACGGAGATGATAAGCGCCCGGGCCGTGGAGTTTGGGGACAAGAAGACCTGGGCCCTGGCATCGATGGAAAAGGACGTGGGCCCGGTGTTCCTGCAGCTTTTCGGGGAGGACCCGGCCTCTATGGCCCAGGCGGCGGAGAAGCTCATGGAGCTTCGCCCCGCGGGCTTTGACATCAACATGGGCTGCCCCGTGCCCAAAATAGCCGGAAACGGCGCGGGCAGCGCCCTGATGAAGGACCCGGAGAAGTGCGGGAAGATCGTGCGGGCCGTGAAAGAGGCCGTGGACCTGCCCGTCACCGTGAAGATGCGGGCCGGGTGGGACGCCGCCCACAAGAACGCTGTAGAAGTTGCCAAGTGCTGTGAGCAGGCCGGGGCCGATGCCATCTGTGTGCACGGCCGCACCCGGGAGGAAATGTACCGGGGCCATGCGGACTGGGAGATCATCCGGGCGGTAAAAGAGGCGGTGCGGGTGCCGGTCATCGGCAACGGGGACGTGGTGGGGGCCCAGTCCGCCCGGAATATGCTCATGGAGACCGGCTGCGACATGGTCATGGTGGGCCGTGGGGCCCTGGGGAACCCCTGGGTCTTCCGGGAAATCAACGCCTATCTCACGGACTCCTGCACCATCCTGCCGCCCCCGGGGCTGTCTGAGCTGCTGGTGACCATGCGCCGCCACATGGGCCTCATGGCGGAATTAAAGGGCGAAGGCCGGGCCATGCGGGAGGCACGCAAGCACGCGGCCTGGTACTTGAAAGGGCTTCGAGGCGCGGCGGAATTTCGAAGAAGGGCCGGGCAACTCTGCACCCTCGCGGACCTTGACCGGCTGGTAGAGGACGTATACAAAGCCAACAAAGAAACGGAGGAGACCCTATGAAGCTATTAGTGTTAGACGGCAACAGCATTCTCAACCGGGCCTTTTACGGCATCAAGCTTTTAAGCACCAAGTCCGGGGAGTTCACAAACGGCATCTACGGCTTTCTCACCATGCTGCGAAAGCTTCTGGAGGAGACGGAGCCCGACGGCGTGGCCGTGGCCTTTGACATGCGGGCCCCCACCTTCCGGCACAAGCAGTACGCCGGGTACAAGGCAAACCGCAAGGGCATGCCCCAGGAGCTGGCCCAGCAGCTGCCCGTCCTGCAGGAGCTGCTGCGGGACCTGGGCTACCGGGTCATTACCTGCGAGGGGTGGGAGGCCGACGACATCCTGGGCACCCTCTCGGCCGCCTGCGAGAAAGAGGGCTGCGGGTGCCTCATCGCCACCGGCGACCGGGACAGCCTGCAGCTGGTGTCCGGGGCCACCACCGTGCGGCTGGCCACCACCAAGTTCGGCCAGCCCCAGGTGACCGTCTACGACGAAGCCAAGATACAGGAGGAATACGGCGTAACGCCCCGGCAGATGATCGACATCAAGGCCATACAGGGGGACGCCTCCGACTGCATCCCCGGGGTGGCGGGCATCGGGCCCAAGGGCGCCGGGGAACTTATTCAGAAGTTCGGCACTTTAGAAGAGGTCTACGCCCATATAGACGACCCAGAGATAAAGCCCGCCGCCCGCAAGAAGCTCCTGGCCTCCCGGGAGAACGCCTTTTTGAGCTATGACCTGGGCACCATCCGGCGGGACGCGCCCATCGATTTGGAGCTTTCCCACTACGAAAAGGGCCCCGGCGACCCCCAGAAGGCCGCGGCGGCCATGGTAAAGCTGGAGCTTTTCTCCCTCATAGAAAAGTTTGGCCTGGACAGCGCGGCCCCCACAGCTCCCGGCGAGCCCCAGGCGGCGGAGAATGACGCCCTGCCCGTGAACGTCCTGGAGGACGGCGCTTCTATGCTGCCCCGGCTGGAGGACGAAGGCGCGGCCTGGTTCCTGTGCGGTTGGCAGGGGGAGGAGCTTACGCGCCTTATCTTCTGCCACAAGGGGGCCCTGTGGCAGGTGCGGTGCGACGAAGCTTTTCTGCGGGCGTTCTTTCTCAACGAGCGCATCGAAAAGTACACCCACGAGGTAAAGCCCCTGCACCGGCTGGCCCTGCGCATGGGCTGCCGGCTTACCGGCGTAAAGATGGACACGGCCCTGGCGGGGTATCTTCTGAACCCCTCGGCCAGCGGCTATGACGTGGCCCGCTTGTGCGCCGAATACCACGTGCCTCTGGCCGGGGGCGATGACCCCCTGCTCTCCGCCGCCGGGGCCATGCCCGCCCTGTGCGGGGCCCTGTCCCGGGCCATAGACGAAAACGGCCAGCGGGAGCTTCTGGAGAACATCGAGATCCCCCTTGCCTTCGTGCTGGCCCAGATGGAGCACATCGGCTTCTATGTGGACCGGGATTCCATCGAGGCCTACGGCAAAGAGATGGAGCAGCAGGTGCAGGCTCTCCACGATTCCATCATAGAGCAGGTGGGGTATGACTTCAACATCAACTCCCCCAAGCAGCTGGGAGAAGCGCTTTTCGGCAAGCTGGGCCTGCCCCACGGCAAGAAGACGAAAAGCGGCTGGTCCACAAACGCGGACGTCTTAAACGACCTGCGCTGGCACCACCCGGTGGTGGAGGACATCCTGCGCTACCGCACGGTGGCAAAGCTCAAGTCCACCTACTGCGACGGGCTCTTGAAGGTCATCGGGCCCGACGGGCGCATCCACTCCAGCTTCAACCAGACGGAGACACGCACCGGCCGCATCTCCAGCACCGAGCCCAATTTGCAGAACATCCCCGTGCGCACGCCCATCGGCCGGGAGCTGCGGAAGTTCTTCGCCGCCGAGCACGGGGTGCTGGTAGACGCCGACTACAGCCAGATTGAGCTGCGGGTCTTGGCCCACGTGGCAAACGACCCGGCCATGCAGGCGGACTTCAAGGAGGGCCGGGACATCCACACCTCCACGGCGGCCAGGGTCTTCGGCATGCCCACAGAGCTTGTGACAAGCGAGATGCGAAGCAGGGCAAAGGCCGTGAACTTCGGCATCGTCTACGGCATCGGGGCCTTCTCCCTCTCTAAGGACATCGGTGTCAGCCGCAAGGAGGCCGACGACTATATCAGGGAGTACCTGCGCAACTACGCCGGGGTGGACGCCTACATGAAGCGGGTGGCCGAGGAGGCCCGGGAGCAGGGGTATGTGGAGACCATGTTCGGCCGCAGGCGCTACCTGCCGGAGCTCAGGAGCTCGAACTTCAACATGCGGGCCTTCGGCGAGCGGGTGGCCCGGAACATGCCCATACAGGGGGCGGCGGCGGACATCATCAAGATCGCCATGATACGGGTGAGCCGCCGGCTGGAGCAGGAAGGGCTAAGGGCCCGGATGATCCTTCAGGTCCACGACGAGCTCATCGTAGAGTGCCCCGAAAGCGAGCAGGAGCAGGTAAAAGCCCTGCTCACCGAGGAGATGCAGCAGGCGGTAAGCCTCTCTGTGCCCATGGTGGCCGACGCCTGCGCCGGCCGCACCTGGTACGATGCCAAGGGATAAAAAAACGGAGCGGCCCCCGGGCCGCCCCTTTTTTCCGTATGCTCAGATCATGCCCAGCAGCAGCTCCGCCGCGCTGAGCTTGCCGTTTTGGCGCAGCTTCATGAGAAGCCGCTGCTTTCTGGCGGCTTCCGCCTGCAGCTCCATGAATTCCTTGTGGCTCTCCTCCCGCTGGGTCCAGAAGCCGGGCTTTTCCTTCTCGGTCTTCTTTTCCTGCTGCTCGGCCCGTTCCTCGGCCTGGGCGCGCTTTATCAGCTCGGCAAAGTCCATGGTCTTGGGCAGGTTCTTCTTCACTTCCCCGCTGCCCGCGTCCACTCCGGCGGACAGGCGGGAAGCCTGGCTAAAATCGACAGCGCTCATAAACGTCTCCTCCTTCTACTAAGTCAGTCGGCTCCACAGCGCCGAAATTAACCCTCCCGACAAAATTTACGCCACCCCCTTTATTTTCTGTCTCCAGTGCCATATAATATAGGAAGAATTCTTTTTATAAAGGAGCTTAAAATGGAACCCTTTGACGATCTTTTGACGCGCGTGAAGCGCTTGCACTTTGTAGGCATAGGGGGCTCTGGCATGTGCCCCATGGCGGAGCTTCTGCACCGGGCGGGCTATGTCCTCACGGGGTCTGACCGCAATGAGTCGGACACCCTGGACCGGGTGCGCAAAATGGGCATCCCGGTGTTCACAGAGCACAGGGCGGAGAATATCGGGGACGCGGAGGCGGTGGTCTACACCGCCGCCTGCCGGTCGGATAACCCCGAGATCACCGCCGCCCGGGAAAAGGGCCTGCCCACCCTGGAGCGGGCGGTGATGCTGGGCCTTCTCACCCGGCGCTTTAAGGAGACCATCGGGGTCTCCGGCACTCACGGCAAGACCACCACTACGGCCATGCTCACCCAGATTTTAATTGAGTGCGGCATGGACCCCAGCGCCATTATCGGCGGCAAGCTGCCCCTGATAAACGCCAACAGCCGGGCTGGAAACAGCGAGTATATGGTGTGCGAGGCCTGCGAGTATATGGACCACTTCCACCATCTGGCCCCGGCGGTGTCGGTGATATTAAATATCGACGCCGACCATTTAGACTACTTCGGCACTTTGGAGAACATCGTGAAGTCCTTCCACAAGTTCGCGGAGCTCACCGGCCGGCTGCTCATCGTAAACGGCGACGATAAGAAGGCCATGGAGAGCGTGCAGGGGGTGGACAGGGAAGTTGTCACCTTCGGCATGGGCGATAAAAACGACTACTACCCCGCCGGGCTCAACGAGGAGCCCTCCACCTGCGAGAGCTTCACCCTCATGCACCGGGGGCAGGCCCTGGGGCGGGTAGAGCTTTCGGTGCCCGGCCAGCACAATATGTTAAACGCCCTGGCCGCCGCGGCCTGCGCCCACAGCCTGGGAGCGGAGCCCCAGGCCCTTTGCCGGGCCCTGCACAACTTCACCGGGGTGCACAGGCGCTTCGAGGTGCTGGGGAAGTTTCAGGGCGTCACCGTGGCCGACGACTTTGCCCACCATCCCACCGAGCTCACCGCCACCCTCACCTCCGCCATGCGCATGGGCTACCGGAAGGTCTGGGCCATCTTCCAGCCCCACACCTACTCCCGCACCTACACGCTTATGGAGGACTTCGCCAAAGCCCTTTCCATCCCCGACCAGCTGATCCTCACGGAGATTCTGGCTGTGCGGGAGGAGAACGTCTACGGCGTGAAGTCGGCGGATTTGGCGGCGAAGGTGCCGGGCAGCGTGTGGTTCACGGGCTTCGAGGAGGCGGCGGAGTACGCCATGGAGCACGCACAGGAAGGCGATCTGATCCTGACCCTGGGCGGCGGGGACGTGTACAAATGCGCCAATCTTATGGTAAAAAAATACAAGGAGCAGCAAGGGGAACAGCCATGAAAAGGGAAATAAAAGCCTGCTTTTTTGACATCGACGGCACTCTCATCGACCACGAGGGGGGCAGCGTCATGCCCGCCTCTACCAAAGAGAGCCTGCACGCCCTGCGGGAAAAGGGGATCAAGCTGTTTGTGGCCACGGGGCGCATCCCCTCTATGCTGGGGTTTTTAGAGCCGCTCTTTCCCTTTGACGGCTTCGTGACCTTAAACGGCCAGCTGGTGAAGCTGCGGGACGGCACGGTGCTGCACCGCATGGCCCACGACCCGGGGGACATCCGGCGGCTCGTGGAGATCGTAGGGGAAACGCCCTTTCCCTGCCTCATCATCGAGGAGGAGGAGAGCTTCTGCGCTGTAGACAGCCCCACGGTCAAGGAGCACTTCCGCTGGGCGGACCTGCCCGCCCCGGGCGTCTACGACGTAAAAAGGCTAAAGGAGCACCCGGTGCTGCAGTTTTTAGTCTACGGGGCGGAGAACCTGCCCTATATCGCGGGCCTTCCCCACATCGAGCCCACCAGCGCCGGAGGGAGCATCCAGGATATCATCCCCAAGGGCGGGGGCAAAGAGGTGGGTATCGGGGCGGCGGCCGCCCACTACGGCATCAAGCGGGAGGAGATCATGGTCTTCGGCGACGGCGACAACGACCAGCGGATGCTGCGCTGGGCAGGCGTCGGCGTGGCCATGGGCAGCGGCTCTGAGAAG
>CANRZD010000034.1 GCA_947644325.1 uncultured Clostridia bacterium | reverse complement strand
TTTGCTTTTCAAGGGGCTTCGCCGCATATTTTTCTGCTTTTGTCAAGGGCTTTTGTAAATTCTTTTATCTTTTTTGTGCACGAGGCTAACTTAATGGCATTGGGAGAGTAAGGACTATTTTGTGCTGACCACAAATGTGGATCACTGCTTTCAAAAGGCCGGGTTTGCGAAAGAGCGGCTGTTTTACACCCAGGGGGATTATGGGCTGTTCCAGTGCTCAAAGCCTTGCGATATAGATACCTATGACAACTACGAAACCGTCAAGGCTATGGTGCTGGCCCAGGGGTTTGACATTGGAGAAAATGGCAAATTATTGGCGCCGGAGCACACATCTCTAAAAATGACAGTCCTTACCGAACTGCTTCCTGTCTGTCCCAAGTGCGGCGCGCCTATGACTATGAATCTGCGGGCCGACGACACCTTTGTGGAGGACGAGGGCTGGCTGCGGGCAGCAGATCGGTACAGTCATTTTGTCAAAACACATTGTGGCGGGCACGTATTATTTTTGGAGCTGGGAGTGGGTTACAATACGCCGGGTATTATAAAATATCCGTTCTGGCAGATGACGGCGGATAACCCCGGGGCAGTCTATGCCTGCATAAATTCTGGGCAGGCGCTGTGTCCGGAGGAAATCAAAACGCGGTCGATTCGCATAGATGGGGATATTGGGGAGGTATTGAAAAAGGCCGGTTACTAAAAAGTGCCTACTTGCGCGGGCACTGCAAGTTACGATATAATTTAACCAGAAAAAGCAGGAGGTCATCGGCATGAAAGCAAGTATGGAAAAGAAGGATTACACGGCGGTACACACAGAAACAGGCAGCGTAACAGTAGACGGTCAGCCCGCCCTGCGGATCGTCAAAAAAGACAAAATTGAGCTGCCAGATGAGAATACCTATGCCAAACTGAACGGCCTGCAATTCCACAACGGCATTATTGAGGCAAAGCTCCTCAGCCGGCTGCTGCCCGACGTGCCCAGTCACGCCAGAGGCTTCCTGGGCCTGGTGTTCCGGGCCAGCGAGGACGATTCAGAATTTGAGTCCTTCTATGTGCGGCCCACCAATAGCCGCGGCTGTAACGACCCTGTGCGCAAGTCCCACGGCTGCCAATATTTCTCCTATCCAGGCTATACCTTCTCCTATTTCCGGGAGTTCGGTATCACCAAATATGAGGCGCCAATAGACTTGGCCCTGGACGAGTGGTTCACTATAAAAGCGATTATTCAGGATGAACGAGGTGAGTTTTATTTAAACGGCAGCGATACCCCTGTTCTGGTGGTGGAGGACATGAAACACGGCAAAGGCGGACACGGCTCCGTGGGTTTCTTTGTGGATATTGGGACGGAAGGGTTCGTTTCAGAACTCAGGGTGACCTGCACAGATTGAGCACATAAAACCAAAGCTGAAAGGATGTACGCGGTATGACAAGAAAAGAATTTCCCCGGGTCGCCCCGGAAACTGTAGGCATAAAAAGCGCCGCCGTTGACCGTTTCCTCTCCCGCATGGACGACGGCTTTACCGAGATGCACTCGTTGATGATCATGCGCCACGGGAAAATCTGCGCCGAGGGCTGGTGGGCTCCCTTCGCGCCCGGCCTGCGCCACACCATGATGAGCCAGACCAAGACCTTCACCGGCACTGCCATCCAGCTTGCGGCCCAGGAGGGGCTGCTGTACCTGGACGAAAGGCTGGTGGATATTTTCCCGGAATATGTCCCCGAGAGCCCCAGCGGAAATCTCAGAAAGGTGACGATACGCCACCTGCTCTGCATGGCGGGCGGGATGGAAACCGCCTGCCTGATGGACGAGACTTGGCTGCAAAATTTCTTTAATACGCCTGTTGTCAACGAGCCGGACACGGCCTTTTTCTATAACGATTCCGCCGTGACCATGCTGCCCGCCATCATCAAAAAGCGCACGGGCCTGCATATCGTTGACTTCTTAAAGCCCCGGCTGTTCGATAAGATTGGTATTGACAGCGGGAACCTCACCTGGTTCAACGTGGCGGACGGCACTGCCTTCGGCGCGGGCGGGCTGCATTGTACAACCGAGGACGCTCTGCGGCTGATGAAGCTCTATCTTGATGGCGGAGTCTGGGACGGTGATCGCATTTTAGACGCGGATTACGTTCGCGCCGCCACACAAAAGCAGAACGAAACCAACGCCGGTTACGGTCGGAACGGTCTGCCGGAGGACAATCTGCACGGCTACGGCTACATGATGTGGATGGGCAGCCGCCCGGGTACTTTCCGCGCGGAGGGAGCTTATGGGCAGATTACGCTGGTGGACCCGGCAAGAGATATGATTATTTCGTTTACTGAGTCCACAAAGGTGCTTTCCCCCGCCTCCCAGGAATCCATGGACCGGGTGTGGGAATTCCTCAATGAGATCGACCCGGAAGTGCATGAGCTGCCGGAAAATCTCCAAGAGGCTCAGGCTCTGCATTGGCGTTTCGCCCACCTGGGCATTGAGAACCCGCCCTATGCGCCCTATGGAAAGTTTCTCCATGAGGGAGAAACCTACCGGGTAGAGAACGAGGGCATCCAGCCGGGCAACCTGTTTTATGAGCAGGTCAAGGCCAGCCCAGCGGCAAAGGAGATCACCGGCATTACCGAGTTTTCCTTCTGTCAGACGTGGCCGCGTATGGTGGAAATGCGGGCAAAAGTCAACGGCGCGGACCGGGTGTTTTCCATTCCCACGGATGGCTCGCGGCTGTTGCAGGAGCTGCCGGAGATTTACAAGTCGCTGGTCTATCTGTCGGGGTATTGGAAAGACGCGGATACTTTTGCGGTGCGTTTCCGCTGGGTGGAAACCGTGTTCGAGAAAGAACTGTCTTTCCGCTTTGAGGGGGACTCCTGCACTGTCAGCGGCGAGGGTCTGCATGGAAACTTCCGGGGGATGCCGGGGCCGGTCATCGCAAGGATATAAGGAGGTCTAATCGCAATGAAGAAAATAGGATTTAAGGATTTACAGCTGAATCCAGCCACCGCTTTTGGGGATGAATGGATGCTGCTGACAGCGAGCAATCAGGTACGCGGCTACAACACAATGACCGTGGCCTGGGGGCATTTTGGCTCCCTCTGGGAGTTGGATCGCCACCGGAACTGCCTGCCCACCGCCATTTGCTATGTGCGGCCCAGCCGGTACACTAAGGAGTTTCTGGACAGAGAAAATTACTTTACCCTGACTTCTTTCGGCGGCGGGCAAAAGAAGGCGCTGGGCTATCTGGGGTCCCACTCGGGCCGTGATGAGGATAAGTTAAAAGCCGCGGGACTGACGCCTGTTTTTGATGGCGATGTGACATACTTTGCGGGGGCCAAAGCCGTGTATGTATGCCGCAAGCTGTATCACGCTCCGCTGGTTGAGGAGGGCTTTGTGGACAAGCGGCTGATAGATTTCAACTACCCCCAGCGGGATTTCCATGAGATGTATGTGGGGGAGATCATCCGAGTTTTGGTGGAGGGCTGATTTATCATAAAAGATGCCGGTAAACGGTGCCTGCCAATAATCGGGTCTGGCATTTGTAGCCCCTGTGAGGGCCGTGTCGGGCGATTGAGGTCGGCGGTCGAGGAAGAAATCGGCCACCGGCCTAAAACGCCGTTTTGGGGCATTTGTGACGATTTGTGAGGGGCAGCGACTGCCCGTCCAGAAAGAGCGCAGAATTATGCATTGATTGTGGAAGAATATCCAGTCCAAAATGGCTCAAGAATAGCGGTCGAAAAACAAGCAGGAGAAAGCAAGGCGCCATGCCGACGCCTTTGCAGTCTACACCGTCCGGCAGAGCCGGGCGGGAGGGCTAGAAACTACGGGCTTTTCGAGATTTGAAGGATGCGGTAAGATAGGTGTCAGGCTGGGGTCAGTAATGTGAATTTGGTGTAATATTTGGGGTCACGAATAGGCAGAAATGGCTGAATACCGGGAAATTATTAGGTGTCACAAGTTGGTGTATTGCATTTTCGGGGGTGCTTTATGGATTCAGAAAATATGCAACGAATAAGCCTATATTTGGACAAAGGGCTGGTCAAACGAGCGGACAGATTTGCGAAAGAACAGGGCTTTTCCTCTCGGAATGAACTGTTCTCCCGAGCGATCGAAAGCCTCATGGCAGATAATGCTTTGCAGGATAATGACATCCTTTGCGACAAACTGGCTGGGGCCGTTCTTAAATTGTCTGAGGATAACGCGAAAGCTATTTCAAAGGGACTTTTCCGATATGCTGTGCAACTGGAGATGGTGATGCGTGTACTGGCAGAGCTTTCAGAATACACGCCGGAGCAGGTAGAGGAAATGCGCCGGGAGGCCATTAACAATGTGCGCCGCACCCGTGGCAAAGTAAGTTTGGAGGATATTTTGGCCGGATATTACGATGACTGACCCCTCAAAATTTGCGCCGCTAAACAAAGAAAAGCGGTTTTGGGTAGACGAAAAAAGTAAGAAAAATGTTAGTGGACTTTCTCAGCACGGTGTGGTATTGTGGTGTGCTGAGAAAGGGGGCCAAGACATGGCAAAAAAGAGAGCAAACGGCGAAAGTAATATCCGCAAGCGCAAGGATGGTCGCTGGGAGGGCCGGTACACGGCTGGTTATGACTCCGCTACTGGCAAACGCATCATCAAGAACGTACTCGGCAAGACCCAGGCCGAAATTAAAGAAAAGCTGGCCGCAGCGCTGGACGATACCAAGGATTTGGACGTGTCCCGCTCCGACGATTACACGGTCGGCTCATGGCTAACGAACTGGTACACCCTCTACGCCAAGCCCAACGTCCGAGTTTCCACCGCCGAATACTACCGTCGGAGCATTGAACTCCATGTAAACCCGCGAATCGGCGACATCAAGCTAAACAAGCTGACAGGCCGTGACCTGCAAAAACTCTACCAAGACCTCAGAGAAAATGGCAGGTTGCGAGAGTCCCAAAAGGAGAAATCTCCCGGCCTGAGCGTCTCCACCGTGCGTGGCATCCACCTCATGCTCCACAATGCGCTGGATAGAGCGGTCAAAGAACGACTCATTCAGCGCAACCCCACCGAGGACTGCATTGCTCCAAAGCTGGAAAAGAAAGAGATGAAGTTCCTCCCCGCCGAGGACATGAAAGCTTATCTCGACGAGGCCGACCGTCGACACGTCCTACCGATGTTCTACCTTGAGTTGGTGAGTGGGCTACGCAAAGGCGAGTTAGTCGCCCTCCTCTGGTCAGATTTGGACGTTGAAAATCAGACAATATCAGTAAGCAAACAGGCCACCCGCGATGAGAACGGCAATATCGTCATTACCCGCCCCAAGACAGAAACCTCAGTCAGGCTGGTGTCAATACCGCAAAAAGCAGTGGAGCTACTCCAGCGCGAACACCTTAAGCACCCGGACAACCCCTATATGTTCCCCTCCACGCGAACAGGCGAGATGTACTACCCCGACTCGATAGTGACTCTCCACAAGAGAATCTTAAAATCAGCAGGATTAAATTATATAAATTTTCATGCACTTCGTCACACTTTTGCGACTGCTGCACTCCAAAACGGCGTAGACGTGAAAACAGTATCATCAATGCTAGGCCACTACGATGCCGGTTTCACCCTCCGCACCTACACCCACGCCACCCGCCAAAAACAAGAGCAAGCCGCCGAAAAGATGGGAAATTTCAAGGACAAAGTTATGTGAATTTGGGTCAAGCGCAAAAACAGCTGGAACTTCCTCCCCGGAGGTATCCAGCCGTTTCCGTTTATTTCCGCGTGTGGGTCAGGGTGTGGGTCAAGACAGAGGCTGGGCGAATATGGACAGAGCCAGCACAAAAAGCAGGCTGAAACTTTATCCGCAATATCCACACGGATATGCAAGATACAAACAGCATAGAAATCAGGCCGCACTGTGCTAGGCCACTGTACAAGCCAAATCAGCAGTCCCAAGAAAAACAAAGAAACCGCACAACTATGCGGTTTCTCAGCCTTTGGTGGGGGAGAGTGGATTCGAACCACTGAAGTCGTCGACAACAGATTTACAGTCTGCCCCCTTTGGCCACTCGGGAACTCCCCCATAAATATGAAATTTTATACAAGGCTTGTCCGGCCTTCTCAGCGGGCCGGACCGCCCAGTTTGGAGCTGGTGAACGGACTCGAACCCCTGACCTGCTGATTACAAATCAGCTGCTCTACCAACTGAGCTACACCAGCAAATTTTTCAGCGCTTGATAATTATAGCGCAATTAGAGGGGAAAGTCAAGGGGTTTTCCCTCATTTTTTCAAAAAATATGGGGGGACGGTCACAGGGAAAGGACGCCCAGGTACCCCAGTACGACGCCTACGGCTGCGCAGGCCAGGATGATGAGAATGGGGTGCACTTTTTTCCAGTGGAGATAAAAGGCACCCAGGGCCAGCAGCCCAGCGGCGGCCAGCTGGGCCAGGGGGGCGCCTGCAGAGAACGTCGTGGGCAGGATGCCCCAGAAGGCGCTGGCCACCAGGCCCACCACGGCGGGCCGCAGGCCGTCCATGCAGGCTTTCACGGCGAAACTTTCCTGGAAAGCGGCAAAGAATTTCGCCACCAGCAGGATCATAAGGAAAGAGGGCGTCACCACCCCCAGGGTGGCGCACAAGGCCCCCGGGAAGCCGCAGGTCTCCGCGCCTACATAGGTGGAAAGGTTCACCGCCAGGGGGCCGGGGGTGCTCTCGCTGACGGCCATGAAGTTCATCAGCTCCTCCACGCCCATCCAGCCGTGGGCCAGGGTCTCCTCCTGGATCAGGGGCAGCATGGCGTAACCGCCCCCGAAGGTAAAGGCCCCGATCTTAAAGAAGGTGAGAAACAGCTCCAGCAGGATCATGCCTTCCCCTCCCCTCTCCCCAGCAGGGCCGCCGCCAGGCCCGTCAGGGCGCAGGCCAGCAGCACCACCACCGGGCTGGCCCCAAAGGCCGCCACCGCCAGGAAGGACGCCCCGGCCAGCACATAGGAAAAAGTGTTTTTGGGGCACTGTTTTGCCATGCTCACCAGGGCGCTGAATATTAAGGACAGCACCGCCGCCCGCACCCCCCAGAAGGCATATTTTACGGCGGCGATCTCCTGGAACTGCCGGAGCACCGAGGACAGCAGGAAAATGATGCAGAAGGAGGGCGTCACCACCCCCAGGGTGGCCCACAAGGCCCCCGGGAAGCCCGCCACCCGCTGGCCCACAAAGGTGGCCGTGTTGATGGCGATGGGCCCCGGCGTGCTCTCGCTGACCACCACCATGTCCAGTATCTCCTTTTCCTCCACCCACTTGTGGCGCAGGGCCGCCTCCCGGCGGATCAGCGGAATCATGGCGTAGGCCCCGCCAAAGGTGAACGCGCCGATTTTCGCGAATGAAAGAAACAGTTGTACACATAGAGCCGCCCGATTCTTTTCCATGTGCCTCTCCCCTTTCCCTCCCATTATACCCTATCCCCCGCTTCTTTGCAAGAAAAAGAGCAGCGGCGCCCAAACCGCTGCTTTCTGCTTTCCTGTTACTTTACGACCAAATTCACGAGCTTCCCGGGCACGTATATCTCCTTTACGAGTTCCTTCCCGGCTATCTCCGCGGCTACCTTGGGCTCGGCCTTGGCCTGCGCCAGGGCCTGTGCCTGGGTGATGCCGGCGGGCACTGTGAGCCGGGCCCGCACCTTGCCCTTTATCTGCACCACGATCTCGATGGTGTCCTCCTTACACTTCGCCTCGTCGTACTGGGGCCAGGGCTGCTGGGCCACCAGGCCCTCGCCCAGCCCGCACAGCTCCCACACCTCCTCGGTGACATGGGGGGCGAAGGGGTTCAAGAGGATGGTAAAGACGCGCAGCTCCTCCTTGGAGACGTCCCCCTGGGCGGTGATGTCGTTCATCAGGGCCATGAGGGCGGCGATGGCGGTGTTGAACTTCAAGACCTCCGTGTCCTCCGTCACCTTCTTGATGGTGCGGTGGAAAGCCCCCTCCAGGGCCGGGCGGATGCCCTTTTCCCCGCAGAGGATGTTCTGCAGGTTCCAGTACCGCTCTACCAGACGGCGGCAGCCCTTGATGCCGTTGTTGCTCCAGGGCGCGGCCTTCTCGAAGTCGCCGATGAACATTTCATAGAGCCGCATGGTGTCGGCGCCGTACTCGCTTACGATGTCATCGGGGTTCACCACGTTCCCCCGGGATTTGCTCATCTTTTCGCCGTTCTCCCCCAAGATCATGCCGTGGCTGGTGCGCTTGGCGTAGGGCTCGCAGGTGGGCACCACGCCGATGTCATAGAGGAACTTGTGCCAGAAGCGGCTATAGAGCAGGTGCAGGGTGGTGTGCTCCATGCCGCCGTTGTACCAGTCGATGGGGGACCAGTACTCTAAGGCCTCCTTGCTTGCCAGGGCCTTGTGGTTATGGGGGTCCATATACCGCAGGAAGTACCAGGAGGACCCGGCCCACTGGGGCATGGTGTCGGTCTCCCGCTGGGCGGGGCCGCCGCAGTGGGGGCAGGTGGTGTTGACCCAGTCGGTCATATGGGCCAGGGGCGATTCCCCGGTGTCTGTGGGCTCGTAGGACTCCACCTCCGGCAGGCGCAGGGGCAGCTGGCTTTCATCGATGGGCACCCAGCCGCACTTCTCGCAGTACACCATAGGGATGGGCTCGCCCCAATACCGCTGGCGGGAGAAGACCCAGTCCCGCAGCTTGTAGTTTACCTTCGAGTGGCCGATGCCCTTTTCCTCCAAAAACTCCGTGATTTTCTTCTTGGCCTCCTCCACGGTCAGGCCGTCGAGAATCTCAGAGTTGACCATGACGCCCGTGTCGCAGTCGGTGAAGGCCGCCTCCTGCACGTTGCCGCCCTTTACCACCTCGATGATGGGCAGGCCGAACTTCTTGGCGAAGTCCCAGTCACGCTCGTCGTGGGCGGGCACGGCCATAATGGCCCCGGTGCCGTAGCTTACCAGCACGTAGTCAGAAATGAAGATGGGTATCTCCTTCCCGTTTACCGGGTTCACAGCTGTCACGCCCTGAAGCTTCACGCCGGTCTTGTCCTTCGCCATCTCCGTGCGCTCGAAGTCGGACTTTCGGGCCGCCTGGGCCTGGTACTCCCGCACCTCCTCCATATTGCTGAGCTTATCGGCCCACTTCTCTATATAGGGGTGCTCCGGGGAGATGACCATATATGTGGCCCCATACAGGGTGTCGGGCCGGGTGGTGTAGATCCTGAGCTTATCCCCGGCGGAGGTATCGAAGTCCACCTCCGCGCCGGTGGAGCGGCCTATCCAGTTCTTTTGCTGAAGCCGGACCCGCTCGGGATAGTCCACCTTGTCCAGGTCGTCTATAAGCCGCTGGGCGTACTCGGTGATCTTCAGCATCCACTGGCTCTTTACCTTGTGCACCACCTCGCTGCCGCAGCGCTCGCACACGCCGTTTACCACTTCCTCGTTTGCCAGCACGCACTTGCAGCTGGTGCACCAGTTGACGTTCATTTCTTTCTTGTAGGCCAGCCCCTTCTTATAGAGCTGCAGGAAGATCCACTGGGTCCACTTGTAGTAGTCGGGGTCGATGGTGCTGACCTCCCGGCTCCAGTCAAAGGAGATGCCCAGGGACTTTATTTGCTTCGAAAACCGCGCGATGTTGTCCCGGGTGATGCCCTCCGGGTGCACGTGGTTCTTGATGGCGTAGTTTTCCGCCGGCAGGCCGAAGGCGTCCCAGCCGATAGGATACAGCACGTTATACCCCTGCATGCGGCGCTTTCTGGCCACCACGTCCAGGGCGGTGTAGGGGCGGGGGTGCCCCACGTGCAGCCCCTGGCCCGAGGGGTAGGGGAACTCTATAAGGGCGTAATACTTGGGCTTTTTGCTCTCGGGGCCCTCCGCGTGGAAGACACCCGCTTCCTCCCATTTTTCCTGCCATTTGGGCTCTATGGCCCCATGCTCATACTTCATGACCATCCTCTTCCTTTCCTCCTGTTTCTTCCTGCCAATTTACCTTTTCCCCGTCGGCCCACAGCCGGTCCAGGTCGTAGAAGTCCCGGGCCTCTTGGGTGAAGATGTGGATGACCACCACAGAATAGTCCAGCAGTATCCAAGAGTTGGAGCGGTACCCCTCCACCCGGGCCGGGGCCGTGCCCAGGGCCTTCAGGCGCTCTTCCAGCTCGTCGGCCAGGGCCCGCACGTGGGTGCTGCTGATGCCCGTAGCCATGAGAAAATAATCGGCGAGGCTGGAAATATCGTCGACCTTTATGACGTTTATGCGCTCCGCTTTCTTTGTGTCCAGAAGCCGGGCGGCCTCTTTTGCCAGTTCAAAAGGCTCCATAATTTCACGTTCCTTTCCTTCGTTCCTCCAGGGCCCACAGGGCTTCGTTATAGGCGCAGATGGACTGGGGGTCCAGGGTGACCCGCTCCCCGGTCTTCTCCGAAACGGTGAAGGCGATGCCCTCCACCATGGCGTCCTCCAGGCTGCTCTTAGAGAGCTCCCGCATGCGCTCCACCCCGGGGTAGTCCCGGTCGGCGGAGATGTAGTCGGCCACAAACAGCACCTTGTCCAGCAGCCCCATGCCGGACTTTCCCCCGGTGTGGCAGGCCACCGCGTCCAGGATCTCCCGGTCCCCCACCCCCAGGATGTATTCGATATACGCCGCGCCGCTGAGAGCGTGCCACAGGCTGGGGCCCCTTCTTTGGGCCTCTGTGAGCATTATACCAAATTGCTCCATGATTTTCAACTGTTCCTCCGCATCTGTGTCCTTCATGATATCGTGAAGGATGCCCGCCAGCCGCGCCTTCTCCACGTCGGCCCCGTATCTTTCGGCCAACTCCGCCGCGCAGCGGGCCACGCACTGGCTGTGGTAAAAGCGCTTCTCCGTCAGATGCTTCTTTACTTCCTGCTCATATTCCGCAAAGGTCACGGCGCTTCCTCCTTATATAGCTTATTTTCTTCGATATACCGGGCCACCCCTTCCGGCACCAGGCCCGAAAGAGGCGCCCCCTTCCCCGCCAGCTCCCGCACCTGGGTGGAGGACGCCGGGAAATAGGGGATGTCCTCTACCCGGCACCGGGCGGAAAAGTCCCGCTCCAGCTCTGTTTTCTTTTCCAGAAGCCGCCGAAGTCCCTCCCCGCTACGGGGGCTTGCGCACAAGACCGCCTGGGCCATGATGACATCCGGCCGGTACCACTGATCCACCGTCAGGAACATGTCTTCCCCCATGAGCAGGAAGAATGCATCCTGGGGGTAAAGCCCCCGCAGCTGGGTGAGGGTGTCGGCGGTGAAGCTCTTGCCCGGGCGGTGCAGCTCTATTTCGCAGAGCTCTACGGGCGCTCCCTTTATGTCTTTCAGGGCCAGGCGGCACATATCCAGGCGCTGCCGGGGGCTTGCCAGGGAATGGGCCCGCTTGTGGGGCGGAAGGCCCGTGGGGATCAGCAGCACCCGCTGAAGCCCCAGCCGCCGGATAAATTCCTCCAAAAGCCGCGTGTGGCCGGTGTGGATGGGGTTGAAGGTCCCCCCGTAAATACCCGTCCGCATAGGCGCTAGCGGGGCAGCTTTATCTGCGGGTCCTTCTTCCGGCGGCGGTACAGCACGAACTTCGACCCTATGACCTGCACCACTTCGCTGCGGGTGCCCCGGGCGATGGCCTCCGCCGCCTCCCGGGGAGAGACGGGGCAGCTGTCAGGCAGCACCCGGCCCTTAATGAGCTCCCGCTTTTCCAGGGCGCTGTCGGCCTGGGCGGCGATTTCTTCACTGAGGCCGCCCTTGCCCACCATGAGAATGGTGTCCTCGTTTACCGCCAGAGAGCGCAGGTACGCCCGCTGCTTACTTGTCAGCAAAGGGCTCCCCTCCCTTCTCCTTGAGATAGGCCCGCAGCTTCCCCTCGAAGTCCGCGAAAGCGTGGCCCCGGTGGCTGCGCTTGTCCTTTTCCTCGTTGCTGATTTCCCCGAAGGTCACATCCCCCTGCAGGAAAATGGAATCGTACCCAAAGCCGTTTTCCCCCCGGGACTCCTCTGCGATCTCCCCGAAGCATTTGCCGATGGCGTCGATGCGGTCGCCGTTTGGGAAGACGCAGCACACGGCGCTGACAAAGTGGGCCCCCCGCTGCTCCTTGGGCACGCCCTTAAGCTTTTCCAGAACCGTCAGGCGGCGCTTTCCGGGCTGGGCAAAGCGGGCGGAGTATATGCCCGGGGCCCCGCCCAGATAGTCCACGCACAGGCCGGAATCGTCCGCCACGGCGGGCAGGCCCGTTTCCTGGCAGGCGGCCTGGGCCTTTATGAAGGCGTTTTCTTCAAAGGTCGTGCCCGTCTCCTCGGGCTCTGTGATGTCCATGGTGACGGCCTCGATGCCCATGGGCTCCAAAAGGCGCTTGAACTCCACCAATTTCCCCTTGTTGTGGGTGGCAATGACAAATTTCATACCCTGTTTCTCTCCCTTTTTACCTTTTTTCAGCCCCGGCCAAAGGGCCAGAAGCGGCGTTTCTTTTCGGGCTCCTGGGGCTCCTCCGACTGCTCTGTTTCTTCTGTTTCTTCCGGTTCTTCCGGCTCTGGGGCCTCTTCGGGCTCTTCCGGCTGGAAAGCTTCCGCTGGCTCCTGGGGCTCCTCTGTGGGCTCGAGCGGGCGGCCCTCCATGTCAAAGAGGGCGGCGGCAAAGCTTTCCGCGTCAAAGGGCTGCAGGTCGTCCACCTGCTCGCCCACGCCGATGAATTTCACAGAGAGCCCCAGCTCCCGCTTGATGGGCAGCACCACGCCGCCCTTGGGGGTGCCGTCCAGCTTTGTGAGCACGATGCCCGTGATGCCCGCCGCGCTCTGGAACTCCCGGGCCTGGTGCACGGCGTTCTGGCCCGTGGCGGCGTCCAGCACCAGAAGGGTCTCCTTGTCGCAGCCGGGCAGCTCCCGGTCTATGATGCGGGCGATCTTCGAGAGCTCGTCCATAAGGTTCTTCTTGTTGTGAAGCCGGCCCGCCGTGTCGCAGATGACCACGTCGCACCCACGGGCCTTGGCGGCTGAGATGGTGTCAAAGACCACGGCCGCCGGGTCGGCCCCCTCGCCGTGCTTGATAAGGGGCACCCCGGCCCTCTGGGCCCACACCTCCAGCTGCTCGATAGCGGCGGCCCGGAAGGTGTCGGCCGCGCCTAAGATCACGGACTTGCCCTCCTGCTTCAGGCGGCTGGCAAGCTTGCCGATGGTCGTAGTCTTGCCGACACCATTCACGCCGATGACCAGGATCACCGAGGGCTTTGTGGAAATGTGCAGGGTATCGTCCCCCTTAAGCATCTGGGCCACCGTGTCCCGCAGCTCGTCCATGATGAGGCCGGGGTCCGAAAGGCCCTTCTGCTTGACGCGCTCCCGCAGCTCCCCCGTAATGTACCCGGCGGTCTCCACGCCCACGTCGCCCATGACAAGGAGCTCCTCCAGCTCCTCAAAGAGCTCCTCGTCGATCTTCGTAAACGAGTTCACCATCTGGGTGATTTGCCCGCTGATATTGTCCCGGGTCTTTTTCAGGCCCTCCCGTATCTTTTCAAAGAATCCCATGGCGTTCCTCTCCTTTTTCACTATGTATTATGTGCCGAACTCCGCCGCTTCCTCCATCTTCATGGCCAGAAGCTTTGAGATGCCCTGGTCCTGCATGGTCACGCCGTAGAGCATGTCGCTGCCCTCCATGGTGCCCCGGCGGTGGGTGATGGTGATGAACTGGGTGCGCCTGCTCACCCGCCGCAGGTACTGGGCGATGCGGGTGACGTTCACGTCGTCCAGGGCGGCCTCGATCTCGTCCAGCACGCAGAAGGGCGGGGGGTTCACCCGCATGATGGCAAAGTAGATGGAGATGGCCACCAGCGCCTTTTCCCCGCCGGAAAGGGCCTCTATATGGCTGACGATCTTCCCCGGGGGCTGCACCTTGATCTCGATGCCGCTTTTGAGCACGTCCGACTCGTCGGTAAAGGAGAGCTCCGCCGCGCCCCCGCCGAAGAGCTCCCGGAAGATGGCGCCGAAGTTCTGGTTGATCTGGGCGAAGCGCTGGGTAAACTGCTGGCGCATGTGCTGGGTCAGGTCCAGAATCAGGTCCAGAAGCTCCTTTTTGGACTTCTCCACGTCCTCCACCTGGGCTTTGAGAAACCCATAGCGCTCTGCCACTTCCTTATACTCCACCACGGCCCCCACGTTCACAGCACCCAGGGCCTTTATTTTGTTTTTTAGTTCCTGCAGGCGGCGCTGGGCCCCCGTAAGGTCTTCTATTTTGATCCCGATCTCCTCGGCCTCCCGCCGGGTGAGCTCGTATTCCTCCCACAGCCGGCTGATGATGCCGTCGTACTCCTTCTGCAGATTGTCGGCCCGCTCCTGCAGGCGGGCAAGCTCCCGGCCCACGTTCTCCCGGGCGGCGGTTGCCTCCCGCTCCCGGGCCCGCAGGGCGGCGGCTTCCTGCTCTAATTCCGTGCGGCGCTTTGCCGCCTCCTCTATGCCCGCCCGGTGGGCGGCGGCCTCCTGGCGCAGGGCCTCTATATGGGCCCGCTGCTCTTCGATCTGCCGCTCCAGGGCCTGGTTCTTTTCCCCCAGCTCCTGTATCTGCCCCTTCAGGGCCGCGGCCAGCTCCCCGGAATTTTCCTGCCTCTCCCGCAGCTGCTGCACCGCCTGCAGAAGGGCGTCCCGGTCCTTCCGGGCCGAAAACTCGCTGAGGCGCAGGGCTTGTATGGTCTCCGATATCTCATTGCACCGGGCGTTCTGCTCCTCCCGGCTGCCGGTAAGGCGCTCACTTTCCTGGCTGCAGGCCTGGGCCCGGCCCTCCAGCCTTTCGATCTCCTGCCGGCACTGGGCGCAGGCATTCTCCAGCTCCTGCAGGCGGCCCTGAGAGTCCTCCCGCTCCCGCTGCAGGCCCGCAAGCTCCGCCTCTATAGCGGAAAGCTCCTTTTCCACCCGGCCGCACTCGGCGGCTATGCGGATCTTTTCCTCCTGCAATGCCTGCCATTCCCCCCGGGCGGCGCCCAGCTGGGCCTCGCAGGCGGACACCTCCCGCTCCCGCTCCTTGTAGGCCCCGGCGGCGGCGTCGGCCTGCTGCTGCAGGGCGCGGGCCTTTTCTTTGATGCGCTCGATCTCCGCCGTGCGGGTCAAGAGCCCGGAGTTCTTCACCCGGGAGCCCCCCGTCAGGGACCCTCCGGCGTTTACCACCTGGCCGTCCAGGCTCACCACCCGGAACCGGTAGCCGGTGGCCTTGGCAATGGCCACGGCGCTGTCCAGGTCCTCCGCCACGGCCACCCGGCCCAGAAGGGAGTCCCGGATGCCGGCGTACTTTTCCTCGCACCGGCACAGCCGGGAGGCCACCCCCACGAAGCCGGCCATGCCCTCCATCTCCCGGGCGTCCAGCACCCGACCCTTTATGGTGGTCAGGGGCAGGAAGGTGGCCCGGCCCAGGTCCCGCTGCTTTAAGAGGGAGATGGCGCTTTTTGCGTCCCGCTCGGTCTCCACCACGATGTTCTGCATGGCGGCGCCCAGGGCGGTCTCCAGGGCGGCGGCGTACTCGCCGGGGGTGTGGATAAGCTTTGTGACCGGCCCGCATATGCCGGTGAGCATGCCCCTTCCCGCCTCCTTCATGACGGCCTTGACGCTTTGGGCGAAGCCCTCCAGGTTCCGCTCCAGGTCTTCCAGAAGCCTTGCCCGGCGCAGCTGCTCGTTGGCGTCCAGGGTCAGCTTGTCCCGTTCCTCCTGGGCGGCCCGCAGGCGCTTCTGGCGGGACTCCAGCCGCATTTCGTAGCCCTTCACGGCGTTTTCCTGGGCGGAAAGGGCCTGCTGGGTGTCCGTGAGCATCTGGCTGAGCTCCCGGCCTTCGGCCTCCGCGGCCTGCCTGCGCTCTTTGGCCTGCTGCATGCTGTCTTCTACGGCCCCGGCCCGCAGGCGTATTTCCGCCATAGACGACTGGGCCGATGTAAGGCGTATCCGCTCCTCTGAAAGGCTGGCGTTCACCTGGGCCAGCTCCAGGGCGGCCTGCTCCAGCTTCCGGGTGGCCTCGTCGGCCCCCTGGCGCAGCTTCTCCAGGCGCTCTGTAAAGCTCAAGAGCTTGTCACGGCTCTCCCGCAGCTGGGCATCCTTCTCCCCGGCCTCCCGCTGCTTTTCTTCGATTTCCCGCCCGGTCTCCTCCGCCGAGCGCTGGGTCTCCCTAATCTCGCCCTCCAGCCGGTCTATATTCTGGCGGTTGTGGGCCATGTCGTTCTGCAGCAGGCCGATGTCCCCCTCAGCCCGCACGGCCTGCTCCTCCAGGGCCCCGGCCTGGGCGCGAAGCTGGTCCATCTGGCCGGTCTGGCGGTTCGTTTCCCGCAGGTTCTCTTCCCCCCGGCCAGCCAGGGCCTCCAGCTCCTCCTCCAGCTCCTGGTGCTGGGCCCGGGCCTGGTCGATCTTGTCCCCGTGCTCCCGCAGGGTGCTGGCGGAACGCTCCAGGGTTTTGAGCCAGATGCCGATTTCCAGGCCCTTTTTCTCGCCGTCGTAGGCGATGAACTTCTCCGCCTTCTCCGCCTGGATGCGCAAGGGCTCCACCCGGTCCTCCAGCTCAGAGAGGATGTCACGCAGGCGCACCAGGTTGTCTTCGGCCTTCTGCAGCCGCCGCTCCGATTCCTCCTTGCGGTAGCGGTAGCGGGAAATGCCCGAGGCCTCCTCGAAAATCTCCCGCCGGTCCTCTGACCGGGCGGCCACGATGCTGTCGATTTTGCCCTGGCCGATGATGGAGTAGCCGTCCCGGCCCAGGCCCGTGTCCATGAAAAGCTCGTTGATGTCCTTGAGCCTTACGGTGGTCTTGTTCAGCAGATATTCGCTTTCCCCGCTGCGGTAGTACCGGCGGGTCACCGCCACGGTGTCGTTGTCAAAGGGCAGGCTGCGGTCTGTGTTGTCCATGGTCAGGGTGACCTCCGCAAAGCCCTGGGCCCGACGCTCTGGGGTGCCCCCAAAGATCACGTCCTCCATTTTCGAGCAGCGCAGGGTGCGCACCGACTGCTCCCCCAGCACCCACCGCATGGCGTCGCTGATATTGCTTTTGCCGCTGCCGTTGGGCCCCACCACCGAGGTGATGCCGGGCTCAAACTGCAGCGTAGTCTTGTCCGGGAAGGTCTTGAAGCCCTGCAGCTCCAGTGTTTTTAAGATCATTCGCTTCTTTCCCCTGTTTTCAGATTCCGTTGTCCGCGTCCTGCTTCAGGCAGACCTGATAGCCCATCTGCTCCCATTTTATCAGGTTCTCTTTTTTGTGCCCTTGCACGGTTGACAAGTGATTGGGCTTTACAAGCACCTGCTGGCGCTTTTCCCCCGACCGGGCGAACTGCTCCGTCAGCCGGTGAAACACCATGCGGCTCTCCACCAGCTGCCGGAAGGCCGGGTGGTAGGGCCCGGCCAGAAGGCCCGCTTCCAGCTCCTTTTCGGCGTGCAGCCCCAGGCGGATGACCCGGACGCCCTTCTCCTCGAACCGCCCAAGCAGCCGGGCGCAGAGCTCCACGGCCTGCTCCAAAGTCTGGGGGGCGTAGCGGCCCTGGGCGTAGAGCCGGGCCAGCCCGGTGCCCGGCAGCACCAGGGTGGGGTAAATGCGCGCCGTGTCCGGCTGTAAATCGATGAGCTTGTCAGCCGTCTCCAGGGCCCCTTCCGCTGTGTCTCCATAGAGGCCCGTCATCATCTGCAGGCCCATCTCGAAGCCCATAGACTTGATGCGCCCGGCAGCCTCTATGGTCTGGGCGGCGGTGTGGCCCCGCCGGTTGAGGGCCAGCACCCGGTCGTCCATAGACTGGGCGCCCAGCTCGATGGCCGTGACGCCGTAGCCCTTCAGCAGGGCCAGCACGGGCTCCTCCACGGCGTCGGGCCGGGTGGAGAGGCGTATGCCTGTAAAGCCATATTCCTTCACACAATCCCGGGCCGCCTGCAGAAGGCTTTCCATATACCCCGGCTCAATAGCCGTGAAGCTGCCCCCAAAGAAGGCGATCTCCGCCTGCCGGGCCCTTTCCTTCAAAGACCGGGCGGCTGTCTCGGCGGCGGCATAGACATCCTGGGGCGCGGGGCCCGCCCCCTTGCCCGTGATGGCCCGCTGGCTGCAGAAGCTGCACTGGCGGGGGCACCCGGCGTGGGGCACAAAAATGGCGATATTCGCGTGTTTAATAGCCCATCAACTCCAATGCCTCCCGGGCGGCCTGCTGCTCGGCCTCTTTCTTGCTGCGGCCGCCGCCCTTGCCGATGACGTTGCTGTTCAGGTGAACTTCTACGGTAAAGTGCTTTTCGTGGTCGGGCCCGCTCTCGCCGGTGACCCGGTACTCCAGCTTTTCCTCGGGGTTCTGCTGGATGATCTCCTGCAGGGTGGTCTTGTAGTCCTTGAAGGGCTTAGCGGTCTGGGCCTTGGCGGCGGGCACGATGAACCGCAGGATGAAGGCCTTGGCCCGTTCCAGGTCGCCGCTGTCCAGGTAGATGGCGGCGATGGTGGACTCGAACACGTCAGCCAGAATGCTGGGCCGGTCCTTCCCGCCGGAGTGGAGCTCCCCATGGCTCAGGCGCAGGAAGTCCCCGGCCCGCAGCTCCCGGGAGAAGCCGCACAGAGACTGCTCGCACACCAGGGCCGCCCGGTTTTTCGTAAGCTTCCCCTCGGGCAGGCCCGGGAAATGGGCGTACAAATACTCCGCGGTGACGAACCCCAGCACCGAATCCCCCAAAAACTCCAGCCGCTCGTAGCTTTTGCACTTGTGCTCGTTGGCATAGGACGAGTGGGTCAAGGCGGTCTCCAGCAGCTTTTTGTTTCGGAACCGGTAGCCGATGTGCTTTTCGTATTCCTCCAGAGGTCTCATGTCACGCTTCCTTTCGTAAGATAACTGTAAAGCTATATAGCTTCACAAAGCAAAACACCTTTACATCTTTGCCGCCTGCACCGCCCGGGCGATGTCCTCAATGATGCCGGACTGGGTGTAGTCCCGGGTCAGGCGCAGGGCATTTTTCACCGTGGAGGCCTTGGCGCTGCCGTGTATCTTGAACACCGGCTTCTGGGCGCCCATGATGGGGGCCCCGCCGTACTCGTTGTAGTCCATGTGCTTTTTCAGCTGCTTCATGTCCTTGTAGACCATAGCCGCCGCCAGCTTGTTTTTAAGGCCCGTGGTGAGCACCCCCTTGATCTGGTCCATCAAGGCCAGGGCCACGCCCTCGTAGAGCTTTAACAGCATGTTGCCCGTAAAGCCGTCGGCCACGGCCACGTCGCAGCCGTCGTAGGGGAGCTCCCGGGCCTCTACGTTACCTGTAAAGTTTATGTCTTTACACTCTTTCAGCAATGCGTAGGCCTGCCGGCGCAGGTCGTCCCCCTTGTGGGATTCGCTGCCCACGTTGCACAGCCCCACCCGGGGGGCCTTCACGCCCATGACCTTTTCCATATACACCGCGCCCATAAGCCCGAACTGCACCAGCATTTCCGGCCGGCAGTCCACGTTGGCCCCGCCATCAGAGAGCATGAAGAAGCCCTGGCTTTTGGGCAGGATGGGTGCAAAGGTCACGCGCTTTACACCCTTGATGCGCTTGACGATGGTGGTGGCCCCCACCACCATGGCCCCGCTGTTGCCCGCGCTGGCAAAGGCGTCGCCCCGGCCCACAGCCAGGGCCCGCAGGCCCACGGCCATGGAGCTGTCGGCCTTTTCCTTTATGACGCTGGTGGGCTCGTCCTCCATGGTCAGCACGCCAGCACTGGGAAGGATCTCCATCTTCCCCAGGGCTTCGCTCAGGCCCAGCTCCTTGGCGCTTGCCTTTAGCCGGGCCTCATCCCCGGTGAGAAGAATCTCCACCCCCAGCTCCTCCATGGCCTGGGCGCAGCCCAAAAGGACCTCCCCCGGGGCGTTGTCCCCGCCGAACCCGTCTACGATGATCTTCACAGCACAGCCTCCTTCCGCGTATCCTTTGCCTTTTCCCAGTCTACCGAGAGCAGCGCCCGCTGGGCCAGGGCCATATAGCGCTCCCGCTTGTCCCGTATCTTTGTCTCAAGGGGCGGCAGCACGCCGAAATTCGCCCCCATGGGCTGAAAATCCTTGCCCGCATAGCCGGAAATGTACCGGCTCAGGGCCCCTGTCATGGTGACCTCCGGCAGCACCAGGGTCTCAAGG
>CANRZD010000033.1 GCA_947644325.1 uncultured Clostridia bacterium | reverse complement strand
CCGGGTAGGTGACGGCCAGGCGGCAGCCACGGTGGCCCATCATGGGGTTGAACTCATGCAGGCCGGAGATGATGGCCTTGATGTCCTCCACGCTCTTGCCCTGGGTCTGGGCCAGCAGCTCGATGTCCTTCTCCTCGGTGGGGACGAACTCGTGCAGCGGGGGGTCCAGGAAGCGGATGTTCACGTGCTTGCCCTCGAGCGCCTCATAGAGCTTCTCGAAGTCGCCCTGCTGCATGGGCTCCAGCTTGGCCAGAGCGGCCTTGCGCTGCTCCACCGTGTCAGAGCAGATCATCTCGCGGATGGCCGCGATGCGGTCAGGGTCAAAGAACATGTGCTCGGTGCGGCACAGGCCAATGCCCTCGGCGCCGAAGGCCACAGCCTGCTTGGCGTCGGTGGGGGTGTCGGCGTTGGTGCGCACCTGCAGGGTGCGGTATTTGTCAGAGAGCTCCATGATACGGCCGAAGTAGCCGCCCTCGGTAGAGGCGGGCACGGTGGGGATGGCCTCGCCGTAGATGTTGCCGGTGGTGCCGTCCAGGGAGATGTAGTCGCCCTCCACGTAGGTCCGGCCGTTAAGCTCAAACTTCTTGTTGGCTTCGTCCATCTTGATGGCGCCGCAGCCGGAGACACAGCAGGTGCCCATGCCCCGGGCCACAACGGCCGCGTGGCTGGTCATGCCGCCGCGCACGGTGAGAATGCCCTGGGAGTAATGCATGCCCTCAATGTCCTCGGGGGAAGTCTCCAGGCGCACCAGCACCACTTTCTCGCCGGCCTTGCCCTGCTCCACGGCGTCCTCGGCGGTGAAGACGATCTTGCCGCAGGCGGCTCCGGGAGAGGCGGCCAGGGCGGTGGCAACGGGGGTGGCGGCCTTCAGTGCCTTGGGGTCAAACTGGGGATGCAGCAAAGCGTCCAGAGCCTTGGCCTCCAGCATGAGAAGGGCCTCCTCCTCGGTCTTCATGCCCTCGTCAATCAGGTCGCAGGCGATCTTGATGGCGGCAGCGGCGGTGCGCTTGCCGTTTCTGGTCTGCAGCATGAAGAGCTTGCCGTGCTCTACGGTGAACTCCATGTCCTGCATGTCGTGATAGTGGTTCTCGAGGGTGCTGCACACCTTCTTGAACTGCTCGAAGGCCTCGGGGAATTTCTCCTCCATCTGGGCAATGGGCATGGGGGTGCGCACGCCGGCCACCACGTCTTCGCCCTGGGCGTTGGTGAGGAACTCGCCCATGAGCTTCTTCTCGCCGGTGGCGGGGTCGCGGGTAAAGGCCACGCCGGTGCCGCAGTCGTCGCCCATGTTGCCGAAGGCCATCATCTGGACGTTCACAGCGGTGCCCCAGGAGTAGGGGATCTCGTTCTGCATACGGTAGTAGTTGGCGCGGGGGTTGTCCCAGGAGCGGAACACAGCCTTTACAGCGCCCATGAGCTGCTCTTTGGGGTCAGAGGGGAAGTCAGAGCCGATCTTCGCCTTATACTCGGCCTTAAACTGCTCGGCCAGCTCCTTCAGGTCGTCGGCGGTGAGCTCGGTATCCTGGGTGACGCCCTTCTTCTCCTTCATCTGGTCGATGAGCTCCTCGAAGTACTTCTTGCCCACTTCCATAACAACGTCGGAATACATCTGGATGAAACGGCGGTAGCAGTCGTAGGCCCACCGGGGATTGCCGGAAGCCTTGGCCATGTACTCCACCACTTCCTCATTGATGCCCAGGTTCAGGATGGTGTCCATCATGCCGGGCATGGAAGCCCGGGCGCCGGAGCGCACGGACACCAGAAGCGGGTTCTCCTTGTCGCCGAACTTCTTGCCGGTGATCTCCTCCATCTTGCCCACGTACTCCATGATCTCCGCCTGAATACCGTCGTTGATATTCCGGCCGTCCTCGTAGTACTGGGTGCAGGCTTCGGTGCTGATGGTGAAGCCCTGGGGCACAGGCAGGCCCAGCTTGGTCATTTCCGCCAGGTTTGCGCCCTTGCCGCCAAGGAGCTCCCTCATGGAGCCGTCGCCTTCGCTGAACAGATACACATACTTGTGGCTCATTGGTATCAACCTCCAAAATAATGTTCAACCGGACGTAAACCTCCGGGTGACAGCAAAGCTAATCCGTATGGGCACGGCAAAAAAGCCTGTCCTTACGGGCCGCTACCAGAATTATACCAAAGTTTCCCCGAAAATACCAGAGTAAATTGGCAAGATTTTGAAATATTTTTCCATTTGGGGGCTTTGGGGGGCTTTTTCCGCCTTTTACTCCCCTTCCCGCCGCCCCAGGAGGGAATCCAGGGTGCCCATGAGGGTGCCGATGTTGATGGGCTTGGGCACGTGGCCGTTCATGCCGCTGCGCAGGGCCTCCTGCTTATCCTCCTCGAAGGCGTTGGCCGTCATGGCCAGGATGGGGATCTGGGAGAGCCCCGGGTCCGGCAGGGCCCGTATGGCCCGGGTGGCCTCGTACCCGTCCATTACAGGCATCTGCACATCCATGAGCACCAGCCGGTAGTACCCGGGCTGGGACGCCTGCAGCTTCTCCAGGGCCACCCGGCCGTTTTCCGCCACCTCTATGGTAAAGCCCGCTTCCTCTAAAATGGCCGCGGCAATCTCCTGGTTCAATTCGTTGTCCTCCGCCAGCAGGATACGCCCGGTGCGCGGGACCGCCGGGGCCTTCTGGCCGGGGCGCTGGGGGGCGGCCGGCCGCTCGCCGGTTATCTTGAAGGGGAAGCACACGGTAAACTCCGTGCCCACGCCCTTCTTGCTCTTTATCTCCATGGTGCCGCTCATCAGGTCCACCAGGCTCTTTGTGATGGCCATGCCTAAACCCGTGCCCTGTATGCCGCTGATGGTGGAGTTGTGCTCCCGCTCGAAGGGCTCTGTAATGCGCTTGACGAACTCCTCGCTCATGCCGATGCCGTTATCGCGCACATGGAACTCATACTGGGCAAAGCCGCTTAAAGCCCCGGGCTTCTCAGTGACGCGCATGTCTACGACGCCCCCGGCCTGGGTGTACTTCACAGAGTTCCCCAGAAGGTTCAAAAGCACCTGGTTGAGCCGCAGGTTGTCGCACAAAATATTGGGGTGCTGCACCTGTGAAGCGTCTATGGTCACCTTCAGCTGCTTTACGTGGGCCTCGGCCTGCACCATGCTGCGCAGGCTCGCGAGCAGCTCCGGCAGGCTGCAGGACTTCTCCTCCAGCTGCAGCTTGCCGCTTTCGATGCGGCTCATGTCCAGCACATCGTTTATGAGCCCCAGCAGGTGGTTGCCAGAGGTCATGATCTTCTTTAGGTACCCCTCCACCTGCTCCAGGCTCTCCATGTGGGAGAGGGCCAAGGTGGTGAAGCCGATGATGGCGTTCATGGGCGTGCGTATGTCGTGGCTCATGTTCGAAAGGAACACGGTCTTGGCCGTGTTGGCCCGCTTGGCCTGCTCCAGGGCGTCCTGCAGAAGGTAGGTCTTCTCCAGCTCGCTCTTTGTCTCCTCGTCGATGCTGCGCAGGCCCAGCACGATGGGCTGCCGCCCGGCCGCGTCCTCCAGGCGCACCACCTTCAGCTGGAAGTATTTCACGTCCCCGTCCCCCATGCAGACGGTGCGGTAGTTGGCGTAGTAGATGGGCCGCATCTCCAACTGGCGGCGCAGAAATTCCGGCGCGGTGATCTCCCGCATCATCTCCTGGTCGTCTACATACACGCAGGTATCGATATACTTGCCCATGCACTCGGTCAAAGACAGAAGCCCGGAAAAAGCCTGGGCCAAAAGCCCAAACTCGCAGCCCGTGACCCGCAGGGCGTAGCCCTCGCCAGTGTGCAGGTCAAAGTAGCACACCAGGTTGTAGTCGATGGCCAGGGCCTGCACCAGGGCCTCCTGGCGGCCCCGCTCCCGCTGCTCCTTCTTTTTCTGCTCGGTCACGTCCAGCAGGAAGCGCTGGCACACCAGCTCCCCGTTCTCCCGTATGAGCTTGATGTTCCCCATGACGTGCCGGAGCTTGCCGTCCTTGTGGCGCACCCGGTATTCGGCGTTAGAGCTGTCCCCCTCGTTCTTTAAGGACCGGATGACGTCCATGAGCTTCTCCCGGTCCTCCTCGATGACGGAGTCCGCAATGAGCCGGAAGCCCTGGGCCATCATGTCCTCCTGGGACTCATACCCCAGGATCTCCAGGGCCGCCGGGTTCACGCTGAGCACATGGGCGCCGTCTAAGGAATGCACCATCACCCCGCACTCCAGGGTGGTGAAAAGGGTCTCTAAGGTCCGGCTCTTTGCCTCCAGCTCCAGGGCGTAGGCACGCTCCCGGGTCACGTCGATGGCCACGCCCACGGTGCCCATGACGCTGCCGTCGAAGTCGTAAAGGGGCGACTTATAGGTGGTCAGCAGCCGCTCGCCCCCGCCGGTCTTTATCTTCTCCTCCGAAACGCAGGTCTCCCCCCGGCGCATGACCTCCTCCTCAGACTTGATGCAGGCCGGGTCGTCCTCCTCCACGTCCCATATGTAGGCGTGGCGCTTGCCCTGCACGTCCTCCCGGGTCTTGCCCACGGTCTCGCAGAAGCTGTCGTTGACCTTCTCGTGCACGCCGTCCTTTGTCTTGTACCATATGAGGTTGGGCACGCTGTTGATGGTGGCGTCCAAAAACTGCCGCGTTTCCCAAAGCTTCAGCCTGTCCCGGTGCACCCGCAGCAGGCGGCGCAGGCGAAAGCGCGCTTCTTCTTCCCCCATGGGCAGGGGCCATATGTCGTCCACGTCTTCCCGGTAGCCCGCCCCTTCCCTGCCGCACAGCAGGACCACCTGGGCGTCCTCCCTCTTTTCCTGCAGGGCCCGGGGCACGTCCTCCTCCCGGGCGCAAAAGACAAGGCACGCGTCTTTCAGCGTCCCGCTTTCCTCCATCTGCTCCCCCAAGACCTCAACCAGGGGGTCCCGGGGGCCTATCCAATAATACTGCGCAAGGCAAGTAACCATTTGTTGCTCACTCCTGTAGGTATACTTTTCCACTTACTATTTTAGCAGAATAATCCCCGCCCTGTCAACATAGAATAAACCGGGCAAAATCACCGCCACAAGCTGCAAGGGGGAATGCGTATGGCTTTTTCAGACAGGGAGCTTTTGGCCCGCATCATCGAGTGCGAGGCAGGCGGCGAGGGGGAGACCGGCATGCAGGCCGTGGCAAGCGTTGTCATGAACCGGGTGACCGTGGCCTATGGGGAGTACGGCCGCCTGGAGACCGTGCGCCAGGTGGTCTACCAGCCCAAGCAGTTCACCTGCGCCATGGAGACCGTGGGGGGTGAGTATAACATGCAGAACCTCTACAACATGCGCCCCACAGACGTGCATTTTGGGATAGCCGACTGGGCCATGGCCGGGGGCAGGCTCACGAACCTGGGCTTCGCCCTGTGGTTCTATAACCCCTATAAGCCCACCTGCCGCGACAACTTCCCCTCGAAGGTGGGCCGGTTCGTCATCCGCATCGGCGACCACTGCTTCTATGACCCCACCGACGCCTACGCGGACACCTGACATCACAAAGGAGGCACCACCTATGGACAACAACGAGAGAGAACGGGGCAAGAACTCACCGGCCATGCAGCGCCTGCGCCGCCGGAACGACTACACCTGCACCCCTGAGGGCGCCGGGGAGATGGACAATTTCCGCCACCCGGTGCAGCCCACCTTCGATTCGGAAGAAATGAAGGGCTCTATGCAGATGATCCTCTCAGAGAACATCGGGAACTACGTAGTCATCGAGTTCCTGGTGGGCACAAACGAGATGCTGCGCAAGCAGGGCATGCTCTATTTCGTGGGGCGCAGCTTCATCACCCTCTATGACGAGCAGTCCAACAACTTCATCGTGTGCGACATATTCTCTGTGCGCTTCGTGTACTTCTACATGCCCGGCGACCGCCCCCGCTATAACTACAACGCCCTGCCCCCCATAAGCGGCGAGCCCGGCATGGGCATGGCCCCCATGCGCCGCCGGTAGATGGGCCTTTGTCCCTTTCCCCTTCCCCTGCATAGGATAAGGGGAAGGAGGAAGCCTTATGTCACAACAGCTGGAGGAATACCGGGGGTATCTGGAGGCTATCCTCATGGCTGTGGCCATGCAGCTGCGCTCTCTGGATGAACCGTCCTCCTTGGCCCTGCAGACCGCCGCGTCCCTCATCACCCTGTGGGCCCTGTTCGGCTTCCAGGGCCTTGTGGAGGACCCTGTGGACGCGCGGCTGGGGGCTACGAACATCCTGATCACCCTGATACGCCTTGTGCGCCTGCAAAACCCCCGCACCGCCCGGGAGGCCATGGAGACCCCCGATATTTGAAAAAGCACCCGGTTTTTGCCGCCGGGTGCTTTTCTTTTGATTCTTTTATTGGGGCAGAAAGAGCTTTACAAAGTCCAGCCGCCCTGTATGAAGCGCCAGCCGGCCCACCCCCAGGAAGGCCCCCCCGGGTCCGCAGACCCGGCACAGGGCCCCGTCGGGCAGGGGCTCTGTGGGGCGCAGGCGGGCCACGTCCAGCCAGCCGCCGTTTTGGAACCGGGCGGCCTGGGCAGGGGACACCATCACCCGGGGGCAAGAGGCGAAAAGGGCCTCTGTGGGCAGCAGCGCATTGGTAAGCGTACCCGCCCTGGCCATGGCCTTGAGGCTCTCAAGGGAATGGGCGTCTTCCAGGGTGAAGCCGCAGGCGGCGGTGCGGCGCAGGGCCGTCATGGCGCCCAGGGTGCCCGCCGCTTTCGCTATGTCTTCTATGAGCACCCGGACGTAGGTGCCCTTGGAGCAGGACACCCGCAGGGCCCCCGCCCGGGCCTCGGGGTCATAGGCCGTGAGCTCCAGGCTGTGGATGGAGACCGGCCTGGCCGGGCGCTCCACTTCTACGCCCTTGCGGGCCAGCTCATAGAGCCTCTTGCCCCCTACGGACACCGCCGAATACATGGGCGGCACCTGGAGGATATCCCCCCGAAAGCACCCCAGCACGCCCTCCAGGGCCTGCCGGGAGACGGGCGTTTCATCCTCTCCTATGACGGCCCCGGTGATGTCCCCGGTGTCCCGCCGCTGGCCTAAGAGGAACCGGGCCTCGTAGGTCTTCTCGGTGTCGGGCAGAAGGTCGCAGGCCTTGGCCGCCCGGCCCAGCAGCAGGGGCAGTACCCCGGTGGCCAGGGGGTCCAGGGTGCCGGTGTGGCCGATCTTCCGCTCTTTTGCCAGCCCCCGCATGACGGCCACCGCGTCAAAGGACGTAAACCCCTCCGGCTTATCCAGCACGATCACGCCGTCCATGGGCTCACTCCGCCATAAGGGTGAACGCGAAGGTGAAGTTCTGGGCGTCCAGCCGGTACTTCTCCAGCAGCTCGGGGCCGCAGCTGTTGCTGCCCACGCCGCTCATGGCGTAGTCCAGGCACCACACGGTCTCCCCGCAGGGGCAGAGCTCATAGTGGTGCTTTGCCTCTTTCAGCTGCTCCTGGGTGTAGCGGGAGATGTTCATGGAGAAGGGCCGCTCCGCCGCGCAGGTCAGGGAATAGGCCCCGTCGGTGACGGTGCAGTACCGGCAGCCCATGTGGGAGGAGTTCTCCTGGGGCATGCGGTAGGGCTCAAACATCCGGTCCACGGTCTGGGCGTAGACGCCAAGGCGGGCGGCCTGGTGCTTATCTACATAGCTCTCTGTGGGGCCGAAGCCGAAGTACTCCGCGAAGCCGAACTCCTTGGGCAGGAAAAGCCGCACCCCGAACCGGGGCAGGTACGGGAACCGCAGGTCCCGCTGGCAGTGGAGCTCACAGTCGATGCGGCCATTGCAGTCAATGGTCCAGGCTGCGGTGATGTCCAGGAACTTGGCCACGGACACCGCCGCTATCCCTAAACGGCAGGTGATCACCGCGCCGCCGTTTAAGCCCCGGGCGGCCTCTGTGCTGTAGACCTTCACTGTGGGGCGGTCGTAGCCCACGGCGGTCCACTTCTTGTCGATATACTGGTCGTTGTCCGTGGGGGCCCGGTACACGTTCCACTCCATGGGGCGGGTGAGAAGGGCCCGGTTCTTGTAGGCCATAGAAGAGAACAGCCCCTTCTGCCGGTCGAACTCATAGCGGAAGCCCTCCCCCGCCACGATCAGGGCCCGGGGGCCGTCCTCTATGCGCACAGGGCCCTGGGCTGGGGCGTCTAAGAAGTAGGGCTCCTCGCTTAAAACCAGCTGGTCAAAGCCCAGCTCGTACCCCTTGTCCCAGAAGTCCCCGGGCTCCCGGGTCTCGTAGAAGAAGGTGAGGGTCACGATGCCCCCCTCCGGCACCTCCAGCCCCGGGATGGTAATGTCCCGCTCCCCGTGGGGGGCGATGGAGGGCAGAGAGACCTCCCCTGCCTGCAGCGTCTCGCCGTCCTGGCAGAGCTCGTAGCGCAGGTTGAGGAACTCCCCGGCGTCCGTGAAGTCCAGGAAGTTATGGAACCGGAAGATGTTCCCCTCCACCCGCCGGGCTCGCAGGGGGCGGATGATGTTCTTATACTCCAAAAGCCCGGTGTGGGGGGCCCGGTAGGGGTACACCAGGCCGTCCATGCAGAAGTTCCCGTCGTGGGGGAACTCCCCGAAGTCGCCGCCGTAGCGGTAGACGGGCTTGTTGTCGGGGCTCTGCCCGCCGTATACGGCGTGGTCGCACCACTCCCACACGAAGCCCCCGCAGAAGCCCGGGTACTCCATGATGCGCTGCTGGTAGTCCTCCCCGTCCCCGGGGCCGTTGCCCATGGCGTGGATGTACTCGCACAGGATAAAGGGCATGCGCCGGCCGTGCAGGTTTTCATCCAGCTCGCCGCCGTGGAAGTACCGGTCTATCTCCTCCACAGGCGCGTACATGCGGCTGTAGAGGTCCAGCATGGAGAAGTCCGGGGTGCGGGCCTTGTGGTAGGTGAGGAAGTTTTCGTAGTGCAGAAGCCGCGAGGGGTCGTACTCCTTCACCCAGCGGCCCGCCGCCTCGAAGTTTTCCCCCCAGCCGCTTTCATTGCCCAGGGACCATATGACCGCCGCGCAGTTGTTCTTGTCCCGTATGACGCACCGGCGCACCCGGTCCAAAATAGCTAAAGAGAACTGGGGGTCGTCGGCAATGTCCGCATAGGACTCCAGGCTGTGCTCCCCGTACTTCAGGGCCACGCCGTGGCTCTCTATGTCCGCCTCGGCAATGACGTAGAAGCCCAGGCGCGAGCACATCTGCAGAAACCAGGGGGCGTTGGGGTAATGGCTGGTGCGTATGGCGTTGATGTTGTGCAGCTTCATCAGGGCCAGGTCCCGCAGGGCCTGCTCCCGGCTGATGGTGTAGCCGGTGACAGGGTCGCTGTCGTGGCGGTTGACGCCCCTGAACTTTATGGGCGTGCCGTTCAAGAGCACCACCCCGTCTTCTGTCTCGATCTTCCGCAGGCCCACCTGCTGAGCGATGTACTCCTCCCGGGTGTTGAGCACCAGGGTGTACTGGCGGGGGGCTTCAGCGTTCCACAGCACGGGGCTATCAATGGCAAAGGTAAAGCGCTCCCGCTCGGGGCCCGCGGTGGCAAGGAGGCTGCCATCCGGGTCATAGAGGGTAGCAAACACATCCGTGTCCCCGGCAGTCTCTAAATCTACCGAAAGGGTGCACTGGGAGAAATCTTCTGTGAAATCCTCCTTTACAAAGTAATCCCACAAGAAGCTCTGGGGCCGGGCCAGAAGGTACACGTCCCGGAAGATGCCGCTCATGCGCAGCTTGTCCTGGTCCTCTAAATAGCTGCCGTCGCACCACTGGAGGACCAGCACGCACAGGGTGTTGTCTCCGGGCTGCAGAAGGCCCGTGACCTCGAACTCTGACGTGGCGTGGGACACCTGGCTGTAGCCGGCGAACTCCCCGTTTACCCACAGGTAGAAGCAGGAGTCCACCCCTTCGAAGTTTAAGAACCACCGGGCTGAAAGGCTCTCCTGGGAGATATCCACATGGCGCACGTACAGGCCGCAGGGGTTGTCGTCGGGCACAAAGGGCGGGTCCACCGGGAAGGGGTAGCGCACGTTCGTGTACATGTGCCGGCCCCAGCCCTGGTTCTGCCAGCAGGAGGGCACGGGGATGACCTCCATGTCCTCTTCGTCAAAGCCCAACTCCCCCTGGGGGGAGACGGCCTCCCCGAAGGAATCGTAATAATGGAAGGCCCAGTCCCCGTTTAAGGAGAACAGGCGGCCGGACTGCTCCCCCAGGGCCTCGGCCTCTGTGGCGCAGGGCAGATAGTAGGCCCGCTCGCCGCAGGCACCCACGTGGAGCATTAAAGGGTTTTCATGAAACTGCATCCATGGTTGGCTCATAGATCCTATTCCTTTCTTTTTCTTGCTTGCGTTTGACTTTCCTACCCGAAAGCGATATACTAACAAGATAAGCTTACACTGAAAAACGGGCCGCGTCAAGCCCGAAACGAAAGGAAATCCTATGGGAACTGCGATATTACTCTCCCTGTGCACGGCGGGGCTGCTGCTCGCCCTGGGCGCAAGGCGCCAAAAGGAAGGGGCCCTCTCCCGCTTCCCCCTTTGGGCGGGGCTTTTGTTCCTCTGTGCCCTTCTGCCGCGGCTGGCCCTGGGCTACACCACCCAGGGCTATGTCACCGACCTGGACGCCTTCAAGGCCTGGGGCCGGGTCTTAAATGAAGTGGGCTTTTCCCGCATCTACCGCCAGGGGGAGAACTTTTTTATCGACTACCCCCCCGGCTACCTCTACGTGCTGGGCTTTCTGGACCGGCTGCGCATCCTCCTGGGACTTGACATCCAGTCGGACGCCTACACCCTGCTGCTGAAGATTCCCTCCATCTTATCAGACCTGCTCTGCGCCGGGGCGCTGCTCTTTCTCACCCGGCCCAAAGCCGGGGACCGGACGGCGCTTTTTGTCAGCGCCTGCTACCTTTTCTGCCCGGCGGTGCTCATCAATTCCACCCAGTGGGGCCAGGTGGACTCCTTCTGCACGGCCGTCCTGCTCTTATCCGTCCTGCTACTGTATAAGGAAAGGTACGCCCCCTCCGGGGCCCTGTACGGCCTTTCCGTCATCTGCAAGCCCCAGATGCTCATATTCGCCCCCCTCTACCTGTTTTTCGCCCTGAAGCGCAAAAAATGGGCGGGCCTGGGGGTGGGCGTCATCTGCACCCTGGGGGCCATCCTGCTGGTCTCATTGCCCTACACCAAGGATTTTAACTTCCTCTGGCTCATCGATAAATACAAGTCAACCCTCGATTACTACGACTTCTACTCGGTAAACGCCTATAACCTCTGGGCCCTCATAGGCCGCAACTGGTGGACCCTGCCCCCGGAGGGCCTGCAAAAGACCCTTCTCACCTTCGCGGCCCCAGTGCTGGCCACGCTTCTCTGCGGGGCTGTGGTCTTTCTCTCGAAGCGGAAGGACGCGGTGTTCATCTGCCCCTCGCTGCTCATGGCGGTCATGTACCTTTTCGGGGTGAAGATGCACGAGCGGTATCTTTTCCCCATGTTCCTCTTCCTGCTGGTGTCCTTTGCCTTCACCCGGGACAAGCGCCTTCTGTGGGCCTACGGGCTGGTGTGCGCCGCCAACTACCTGAACGTGTCCCACGTGCTGTGGCTCTTTAAGGAGCTGGAGACAAACTACGACCCCAACCACTGGTCCGTACCCCTGCAGGCGGGGATACAGTTTGTGGCGATCATTTATTTCTTTTACGTGTGCGCCTCAGTGTATGTGTTCGGCCATGTGGAGGAGGCCCCTCCCCGGGAGGGCGGCCGCAGGCCCTGGCGCCCGCTTCTGGGGGCAAAGATGCTGCGCTCTGACTGGCTGTGCCTGGCCCTTGTGACCCTGTGCTACGGGGGGGCGGCCTTCTGGGGGCTGGGGGGCACGGCGTCCGCTGTGAACCCCTGGACGCCCGCAAAGGGGGAGCAGGTCACCCTGGAGGCCCAGCGGGAGGCCGTGACCCTGCACTACTGCGCGGGCATCGCCCCGGACGAAAATCACTATGCCGCCCGGGTGGGCACCCAGGTGCAGGTAGAAATCAGCCTGGACGGCCGCCTATGGACCGACTGCGGCACTTTGCCCGAGGGCTATGTGTTCGACTGGAAGCAGTACCCCCTGCCCGCCCCGGCCCGCTATGTGCGGCTGACCGCCCCGGAGGCCTCCATTGCCATAAACGAGGTGGGGCTCTCAGACGAAGGGGGGCTCATACCCGTGGAGGCCTGGGAGCCGGAGGGCGCGGCTCTTTTGGACGAGCAGGAGGCGGTGCCCCTATATACCACCTATGAGAACTCCACGTATTTCGACGAAATCTACCACGCCCGCACCGCCTACGAGCATCTGCTGGGCCTGGAGCCCTACGAGAACACCCACCCGCCCCTGGGAAAGTATTTCATCGCCCTGGGCATAAAGCTTCTCGGCATGAACCCCCTGGGGTGGCGGTGCATGGGGGCGCTGTTCGGGGTGCTGATGCTGCCGGTGTTCTACCATTTGTGCAAGCAGCTTTTAGAGAAGACCTGGCTGTGCGCCATGGGGACCTTCCTCTTTGCCTTTGACTTCATGCATTTTACCCAGACCCGCATCGCCACCATCGATACCTACGCCGTGTTCTTCCTGCTGCTCATGTATGACTGCATGGCCGTCTTCCTCCGCCGTGACCTGCTTCACGACAGCCCAAAGCGCCTGCTGCCGCCCTTGGCCCTGTGCGGGCTCTTTATGGGGCTGGGCATCGCCTCTAAGTGGACATGCGCCTACGGGGCTGTGGGGCTGGCGGTGCTGTTCTTCGGGAAGCTCCTCTCTGCTCTGCTGCCCCTGAAGGCCCGGGAGCTTCGGCCCGCTTTGAAGAAGGCCCTGAAGCTCTGCGGCTGGTGCTGCCTCTTCTTTATAGCGGTGCCCTTTGCGCTATACTTCTGCGCGTTTCTCCCCATGACCACCCTGCCCCACAACGCCCACCGGCTGTGGGGGACCTTTATAAGCTATCAGGTGAATATGTTCAACTACCACTCTCAGCTGGTAGCCGAGCACTACTTTGCCTCCCCCTGGTACGAGTGGCCCCTGGATTTGCGGCCCATCTGGTACTTCGCGGGGGGCGCTGAGGGGGCCTACAGCACCATCTCCGCCATGGGGAACCCCCTTCTCTGGTGGGCGGGGCTGCTCACTCTGCCGGGGGCGGCGGTGCTCCTTCTCCGGGACCGGCGGGTGAGCGCCGGGGTCATCCTCACGGGGTATCTGTCTGTATACCTGCCCTGGGTGCTGGTGCCGAGGCTCACCTTCATCTACCACTACTTCACGGCGACGCCTTTCCTGGTGCTGGCCCTGCTGCTGGTGCTGGGCCGCTGCGCCGAAGTGCCCCGTCTCGCCCGCCCCCTGCGCCTCTATGGCGGGGAGGAAGGGGCCCCCGCCGCAGAGCTGCCCATTGTGCCCACGTTCCTGCTGATGTTCTGCGGGGGATGCCTGCTCTTATTCTGGCTCTATTACCCGGTCATCAGCGGGGCCCCCACCAGCCGGGCCTTCGCCGACGCCCTGGAGCTTCTGCCCCAGTGGCACTTCGCCTAAAGCGAGAAGCCGCCTCCTTGCGGGAAGCGGCTTCTTTTTTATAAGATCTCCTGGAGCTTGGGAAACGGCGCCAGGCTGCGCTTTAGTATGCCGTGCATCTGGGCGATGGCCACGCCGTAGTTCACCATAGGCACCCCGGCCCGGGCGGCACAGGACAGGCGGTGCTGCATTTCCTTTTCGTTTAACATGCACCCGCCGCAGTGGACGATGAGCTTGTACTTTTCCAGGTCCCCGGGGAACTCCCCCCCGGAGGTAAAGGAGAACTGCGGCTGGGCCCCGGAAAATTCCCGTATCCACCCGGGCAGCTTCACGGTGCCGATGTCCCCGCACTGGCGGTGGTGGGTGCAGCCCTCTGAGATGAGCACCGGGTCGCCGTCTTTGAGGTTTTTAAGCTGGGCCGCGCCCCGCACCAGGGTCTCCAGGTCCCCCTTATACCGGGCAAAGAGGATGGAGAAGGAGGTGAGCATCACATCCTCCGGGGTGTCCTTTGCCACCCGGCCAAAGGCCTGGGAGTCGGTGATGATGAGCTTTGGCTTCTCTTTTAAGGTCTGCAGAGTGGCGGAGAGCTCCTGCGGCTGGCAGGCCATAAAGGTGCAATGGGCGTCTAAAAGGTCCCGCATGGTCTGCTGCTGGGGCAGGATGAGCCTGCCCTTGGGCGCGGCCTCGTCTACGGGTATCACCAGCACCACCGTGTCCCCCGGGGAGAGCAGGTCGGATACCACGTGCTTTTCTTCTTTAGGGGCCTTTAAGAGCCTACCCAGGGCCTCCTTGAGTTCAAAGATGTTTTCGCCGTTTAAGGCGCTGACGTAAATTTCATTTTCCGAAAGGGCCGGCCGGTCCTCCAGCAGGTCCGCCTTGTTGCGGGCGATGAGGTAGGGGAGCTTCCGCTCCTTGAAGAGCGCTACAAGTTCCGCTTCGGCCGGGGCGAGGGCATTTGATGCGTCTGTCACCAGCACGGCGATGTCCGTCTGGCTCAGGACCCGCTGGGCCTTTTCCACCCGCAGGGCGCCCAACTCCCCTTCGTCGTCCAGGCCGGGGGTGTCGATGATGACCACCGGGCCCAGGGGCAGAAGCTCCATGGCTTTCCTTACGGGGTCTGTGGTGGTGCCCTTTACCGCCGACACCACCGACAGCGACTGCCCGGTGACGGCGTTCACCAGGCTCGATTTCCCCGCGTTGCGCAGGCCGAAGAACCCAATGTGCGGGCGCTCGGCGGAGACGACTGCGTTTAAGCTCATATGCTTTTCCTCCTTTTCATAACACCATCAAGAGCGTGCCCGCGCCGATGAGCAGGCAGCCCAGGGCGGACTTTACGGTGACTTTCTCGTGCAGGAACACGAAGGCCATGATGAGGGTGAGCACCACGCTCATCTTGTCAATGGGCACGACTTTTGAGGCCTCGCCCAGCTGCAGGGCCCGGTAGTAGCACAGCCACGAGGCCCCGGTGGCAAGGCCCGATAGAATCAGGAAGACCCAGCTCTTTGTGCTGATTGTCCCAAGGCCCCCCTGGCCGTTTGTGAGAAAGACCATGCCCCAGGCCATCACCAGCACCACCAGGGTGCGTATGGCCGTGGCCAGGGTAGAGTCCACGTTTTCTATGCCGACTTTGGCCAGAATCGACGTGAGCGCCGCGAACACCGACGACAGCACCGCAAAAAGCAGCCACATATTTTTCCTCTCCATTCCCATGGTAAGTTCCCCTTTTCGGTCATTTCCCGTCTGCGATGAAGGTGAAGGAGCGGATCAAATAGTCTTCCCCCACCTTTTCTATGACCAGTTCCTTCCCGTATTCCTCCGAAAAGAAGCGGTAGGTATCCCCTTCCTTCCAGCCTTTATCGCACTGGAAGGTGCCAGGGCCGAAATCGCTGGAAAAATTATAGAAGCAGTCGTACTTTTCCAGATACATGACCTTGCTGGTATCCTTCAGGTCGTCCACGGTGATACCGGCGTATTTTTTCAGCAGCGCCGATATCTCCTCCTTCCTGAACCGGTGGACAGGGACCGCCAGGTCTGCGCCCGCAGGAGGGGCTCCGGCCCCCATCGCCGCTATTACGTCGTCGTATTCCTCTAATTCCGTGCACTTCAGTATGGTCTGCACGGGGCAGTAGCGCAGGAACTCCACAAAGTCCAGGTCCCGCACATCGGTGTACTCGCTGGTAAAAAAGCAGCTGATCTCCGTTGCGTTCGCTTTGTTCCCCTCAAATCTCACCACGGGCGCAAAGGCCTCGTTGGCCTTCTCGATCTCCTCCGGCGTCAGGGCCGCCGCTTCTTCCTCCGGCTCGCTTTCGGGCTCTGATGCCTGGGAAGGCGCCGGGGCGCTGCTGGGCGGCGGCGCGGAGGGCTCCGCCGGCGTGCACCCTGCCAGAATCAGCAGGCAGGCCCACAGGCAGAATGCCAAAATCATTTTTTGCATAGACTGTTTCTCCCCGCTCAGAACCTGAAATCCCGCCGGTTGGAGTTCTTGATGTCCTTGATATTCTGCTCCGCGATCTGACGCACCTTGTCCTTGGGAATGCGCCCAAGCTCCTCCTCCACCATCTTGTAGCCTACTTCTTTGGTCTTGGGGCTTGCGTAGTCCTCCAGGTACTCAGAAAGGGTCATGAGGGCGTTGGGGTGGCAGCAGTTTAAGATCTGGCCGGACTTACACAGGCTCATGAAGCGGTCGCCGGTGCGGCCCTCCCGGTAGCAGGCGGTGCAGAAGGAGGGGATGTGGCCGTTTTCCATAAGCCAGCAGACCACCTCGTCCAGAGAGCGCTGGTCGGATACGTCAAACTGCTCGGTGTCGTGGGGGCGCTCCTCCTCTGTGTAGCCGCCCACGCTGGTGCGGGAGCCGCCGCTGACCTGGGAGATGCCAAGGCGCAGAAGCTTTGAGCGCACCTCCTCGCTCTCCCGGGTGGAGATGATCATACCCGTATAGGGCACGGCCAGGCGGATGCAGGCGGTGATCTTGGCGAAAATCTCGTCGTCGATGCCGTTATCGAACTCGTCGGGGTCGATGTCGTCGGCGCGCTTTAAGCGGGGCACGCTGATGGTGTGGGGCCCCACGCCGTGGACGGCCTCCAGGTGCTCGGCGTGCATGATGAGCCCGGCGAACTCATACTTATACATCTCCAGGCCAAAGAGCACCCCCAGGCCCACGTCGTCGATGCCGCCCTCCATGGCCCGGTCCATGGCCTCGGTGTGATAGTCGTAGTCGTGCTTGGGGCCGGTGGGGTGCAGCTGCAGGTAGCTTTCCTTGTGGTAGGTCTCTTGGAACAGGATGTAGGTGCCAATGCCCGCCTCCTTTAATTTCCGGTAGTTCTCCACGGTGGTGGCGGCGATGTTCACGTTCACCCGGCGGATGTCGCCGTTTTTGTGGTGCACGCTGTAGATGGTCTTGATGCAGTCCAGGATATACTCGATGGGGTTGTTCTTGGGGTCCTCCCCGGCCTCGATGGCCAGGCGCTTGTGGCCCATGTCCTGCAGGGCAATGACCTCGGCCTTCACTTCCTCCTGGGTGAGCTTCTTGCGGGGGATGTGCTTGTTTTTCAGGTGGTAGGGGCAGTAGACGCAGCCGTTCACACAGTAGTTGGACAGGTACAGGGGCGCGAAGATCACGATGCGGTTGCCATAGAAGGCAAGCTTGATCTCTTCAGCGATTTCGTACATTTTCTCTATCTTCTCCGGTATCTCGCAGGCCAAGAGGACAGACGCCTCCCGGTGGGAGAGCCCCGCGCAGACATAGCCGGTGTCGGTCTTCTGGGGCCGGGCTTTCTCCAGTATCTGGTCGATGAGCTCTACATTGTTCTTATTCTCCTCGGCGTAGCGCAGGGTCTCCTGTATCTCGCCGTCGTTGATGAATTCCTCCGCTTTCAGGGATTTGGGGTCGTACTTTGCCATTTTGCATGTCTCCTTCTCTTTGGGGCAGGGCAGCGATTTATAAAGTGTGCGCCCTTAGCCGCAAGTTTTTTATTTTCAGCAGGTGGGCTTACCGCTGCACTACGCAGAAGGGGTTCCCGTCCGGGTCTTGCAATACCACATAGTCGCAGCTATCCGGATAATCCCAGGGCTTCCGGGTTGCGCCCAGTTTAAGCAGCCGTGCCACTTCCGCCTCCTGGTCCTGGGTGAAAAGGTCTATGTGGTGCCTTTTCGCTTTGGGGGAAGCCGCTAGGCTTAAAGAAAGCTGCACCCCTGGCCTGCCGTCCTTGGGCACCAGCATGGCCCAGTCCTCAGAAGCTGGGGCCTTCAATTTGTAGTCCAGGGCCGCGCTCCAGAACGCCACGGCTCGGGCCACGTCCTTCACGCCCCATACGATGGAACCGATTTCCAGCATTTGGTTCACTCCTTATCCATCCTTTTTTTCACGTCCCCCCGGTCCGTGACGATCTCATACCCGATGGACCGCATACGGGCGCTCAGGCAGTCCTTGCACTGGGCGGATTCCTCCCCGGTGCAGATCTTATTGTCGTACAGCGCGTACTTTTCCCGCACAGACTCCGGGGACAGGTTGGGCATGACCACGTTGGCCCCGGCTAAAATGCCCAGCTCCCGGCCCTCCGGGTGTATGGTGCCCAGGGCCGTGGTGGCGGGCAGCAGCACCGGCGGGTGCAAAAGGCGTATCACCGACAGCAGGAAGCAGGTGAGCTCCACAGTGCCCGCGGGCTCTTTGGCGAAAACCGTGTCGGCGTGGGGCACAAAGGGGCCGATGCCGCACATGTCGGGCTTGAAGTCCGCGATGAACTTGAGGTCCTTTGCCAGGGTCTGGGCCGTCTGCCCCGGAGAGCCCACCATGAAGCCGCAGCCCACCTGGTAGCCCAAAGAGCGTAGATTCCGCAGGCACTCCATGCGGTTCTCAAAGGACATGGAGGCCGGGTGCAGGCTCTCATAATGGGCCTTGTCGGCGGTCTCGTGGCGCAGAAGGTAGCGGTCGGCCCCGGCCTCTTTCAGGCGCTTGTAGCTCTCATAAGAGCGCTCGCCCAGGGACAGGGTCACGGCGCAGTCGGGGTATTTCTCTTTCAGGCGGCCGATCAGGTCCGCCAGCAGGGCGTCGGTGTAGTAGGCGTCCTCGCCCCCCTGCAGCACAAAGGTGCGGAAGCCCAGCCGGTAGCCCTCGTCGGCGCAGAGGAGGATGTCCTCCGGGCTGAGCCGGTAGCGGTCGCAGTTTTTGTTGGAGGCCCGGATGCCGCAGTAGAGGCAGTCGTTCTTGCAGATATTGCTGATCTCGATGAGTCCCCGCACGTACACGGCGGTACCGTATATCTGCCGCCGCACCTGTACGGCCCCCTGTGCCAGCCGGGCGGAAAGCTCTGGGGTGCGGTTTTCGATGAGAAAGGCGAAGCCCTCCTCCGTCAAGGGCTGGTGGGAAAGCAAAAGCTCAGTTAAATCCTGCAGGTTTTCCCTCATGCCACGCCCCCTTTCTGATTGGAAAAGGCCGTCTTGACGCTTACCCCCGGCAGGGCCCCGATGCGCCCGGCCAGGGTGGAAATGGTGTCCTGGGGGGCGTCAATGGCGATGCTAATGATATTGATGCCCCGGGCCCGGTAGGGCAGGCCCATGCGGCCGATGATATGCTGGCCGTACTGGTGCAGCAGGGCGTTCAGGGGCTCTACCGAGTCGGCGTCTTCCACTATGACGCTCATGACCGCCACGCGTGTTTCCATAGTCTCCATCCTCCGTTTTTTATTTTTGCCAAAGAAAAAAGCCATGCCCGAAGGCACGGCAAACACATCCACCTTTTGTGGATTCCTCTCTTTTCCCGCGCCTTTCCCGCAGACCTTAGTCTTGATGTCAGGCACAATTATTATACCCCATCCTGCGGCAAAAGTAAAGACCATTGGGAAAACTTCCTGTATTTATCCGGCTTGTGCCAGCTTCTCCACAGCCTCTTCCCTGGATGCGGTAAAAAAGATATCTTTTCCGTTATTGGACTCATACATGAAATCCTTCAGCGGCTTGCTGGTATAGCGGGAAAAGTCCCCAAAAACGGCGGCTTTCATATGGTAATTTACAAATTTCTGCAAAATTTCACCCGCAAGCCCCGTGCTGAGGATAAAGAAATCCTCGCAGAACAAACGCTTATCTATGGCGACCCTATCCGCGCCCGTCTGATATTTCACCGTCATCAAGAGGTCCAGCGCAGGCTGTACGCCTGTGATGACCTTTTCTTCGCCCCAGGCCACGGCAATCTCCGCCCCCTGGCAATTTACCTTTTCGATTTCCATAAAACCCTCCTAGATAAAAAATAAAGCCGATAACCACTGTTACCGGCTTTGGCTCCCCCTGTTGGACTCGAACCAACGACCCTGCGGTTAACAGCCGCATGCTCTACCGACTGAGCTAAGGAGGAAAATAATGGTGACCCGTGCGGGAATCGAACCCACGTTAACGGCGTGAGAGGCCGCTGTCTTAACCGCTTGACCAACGGGCCGTAAACTGGCATGTGCCAGTTTGTGTGGTGCACCATCAGGGACTCGAACCCGGGACACCCTGATTAAGAGTCAGGTGCTCTACCAACTGAGCTAATGGTGCGGATTGTACCCTAAAAACTGAACAAAGCGGGAAGCGGAAAGAAGAAGCGTGGTGCT
>CANRZD010000032.1 GCA_947644325.1 uncultured Clostridia bacterium | reverse complement strand
GATAGCAGGAGGCTTTGGGGTTCTTAAACTTAATGGCATTGCCCAAGTTGGGACGCATTACTTTTTTGTCCCCGAGAACATTGAAAACTGAATAAGGCAAAACAGATACATTCCCTGTGCGGGGAGCCATGCAGTCTGGCGCGCGATGATACCCTTGTGGAGCGATTAAGCCAGACGGCAGGCCACGTTTAGCAAAGTGACAGGCCACGAGCCGCACCGGGGGAATAATGATACTTGCGCCGGCTGTCCGTCACGGGACAGGGCGCCCCGCCACAAGCATGGGGGGAGGACAATTCCTATGGAGCGGCCGCTGACCGCCGTCTGTATGAGCCTATATTTTTATCCAGGAGTTGATATTTAATGGATAAATCCAAAGACGGAATCCGTGAAATTATTATGATAGACGGCTGTAAAGTCATCGTAAAGTTTTCGCAGACTCCTAAACCGGAAGTGATGGATAGGGTGAAGGACACTCTTTTCCATGGTGAATACAAACAACAAAGCGCACAAGAAATTTGCAATATTTTGTAAGATGTGATACAATAATGGTGTAAGGATGTACCTTGAAAACAAAATACTGGGGCATACACCATTCCTAAAAAATAATGCGAAAGGTGTGTGCTGAATGAATCAGAAACGAGTTTATTGCTTATACCGCGTATCAACCGTCGGGCAGGTGGAAAAAGACGATATCCCCATGCAGAGGCAGTATTGCAGGGAGTTCATCGAGCGAAACCCGGAGTGGGTCTTGACAAATGAGCTTTACGAGAAAGGCATTTCCGGCTTCAAGGTTTCCGCGAAAGAGCGCGACGCTATCCAGGAAATGCAGCGGGACGCGGTGCAAGGCAAGTTTGAAATTTTACTTGTCTATATGTTTGACCGCCTGGGCCGCAAGGATGATGAAACGCCCTTTGTGGTGGAGTGGTTCGTCCAGAACGGCATAGAGGTTTGGAGCGCCGTAGAGGGCCAGCAGCGGTTTGACAATCATGTGGACAAGCTCTTAAACTATATCCGCTACTGGCAGGCATCCGGCGAAAGCGTCAAGACCTCTGTGCGTACCAAGACTCGCCTGGAACAGCTTACACAGGAGGGCTGCTTTACCGGCGGCAGCGTGCCATATGGCTACAAGCTGGAAAAGCGCGGCCGTATCAACAAGAAAAACCGGGAGGTTTGCGACGTGGTGATAGACGAGGACGCCGCACAAATCATCCGCCTGATCTTTCACAAGTACGTGTGTGACGGTTATGGTTCCCAAAGATTATGCCGTTACTTGTCAGAAATCGGTATCCGCAAGCCGGACGGCAAAAATATCCCTACAAACTCTATCAATCGTATCATCAAAAACCCCATGTATATGGGAGTGATACACAACGGCGAGGCCCGCTCAGAGCCTATACCCGAGTTACAAATCATCGACCCCAAGACATTCCAACGGGCCCAAGAACTGATGAAAGGCCGGGCCACAAAGCATGGCGATATACCGCTGAACATGAGCGGGCACTCGCTTCTTGTGGGAAATGTATTTTGTGGACATTGCAAGCACCCGCTGACACTTACCACAAACGGACACAAATATGTCGACCGCTTTGGAGAAATCAAGCGGGAGATGCGGTTCCGCTATACCTGCACCTACAACTACCGGCACCCCGGAGAGTGTGGAGGGCAGTCTGGCTATGGCTTGACGAAGCTGGACGGCATTATGGATAGAATCATCCGCTACCAGTTAGGCAAGGTAAAGGCTGCGTCAGCGGACAAAATCATAGCCGAGGGCCACGAAAAGGCAATCGAACTTGCCCGGGCGAGGTGCAACATTGCAAGCACCCAGATTGACGAGAAACAGCGCGAACTGGCCGACTATGAAGCCGAAACCATCAAGGTTATTCGAGGGCAAAGCAAATTGAGTATCGACCTGCTCAATGACCTTGTTGCGAAAGCCAAAGAAGAAATAGTCAGTCTGACGGCTTCTCTTGCAGACACACAGGAAGAACTTGAAAAGTGTCTGGCCGGGGCAGAGGCCCAAAAACAAGAGTACGCCCAACTGGAAACCTGGGCCGACATTTACGCCCGGTGTACTTTCGAGGCCAGGAAAATGATTGTTTCGCAGTTTGTGAAGTCTGTGTACGTTTACAAGGACTACACGTTGGAGGTTGAATTTAATGTTGCCTTTGAAGATTTCCAGAACCTTGTGGCCGAGTGCGATGGCCTCCGCCAGACCGAGCCGGATATCTATGTCACCCCGGTTACAAAAGAAAACAGACCTGCCTAAACAAGTCTGCTTTGATGGTGGACGATATGGGATTCGAACCCACGACCTCAGCGTTGCGAACGCTGCGCTCTCCCAACTGAGCTAATCGCCCGTATAAAGCTATGATAAGTGAGGTGATTGTTTGGCGCAATCCTTCTCTCTTTTATTTTTTATTAAATAAAAGGGGGGAAAGGAAGGATGAAAGAAATGTTTGGGTAAAAGAAATGGTGCGATTCGGGGCTGACCTTGTCAGCCAAACCGCCGACATTGCACGGAGTGCGATGGAGACGGCGAAAATTTCTGATTTTTGTATCTTCCTGATTATATAATAATAAACAACATCAGAAATTGCGGATGCGAACCGAGCGGCGACCACATGAGATACATCCCTAAAAATGGGGTCATATAACCGTACCGGGTGGGCTCCCAGTTGAGCTATGGGCCCGGATATTAAACTATCAAAAAATGTACAATTATCTAACAAAAAGCCTTACTGTCGCCCTTGGGGTTGCGAACCGAGCGGCGACCACATGAGATACATCCCTAAAAATGGGGTCATATAACCGTACCGGGTGGGCTCCCAGTTGAGCTACGGCCCATAACAAAGGATATTATAGCACAGCGCGCGGGAAAAGTAAAGGGGTTTTTCCTGTTTTTTTCCAGTTCCTGGTTCTGGCGGGGGGCGGCGCCGCATATTCTTTCACGGGACTGGAAAGGGAGGGAGTTTTGTGACATGCAGGATCGGTGAGCTGCGCAACAAGGAAGTGGTGAACATGAAGGACGGCGGGCGGCTGGGCTTTGTCAGCGACGTGGAGCTGGACACCGCCGCGGCCTCCCTGACGGCGGTGGTGGTGTACGGCCGGCTGCGTCTTCTGGGGCTTTTTGGGCGGGACCCAGACTTCGTCATACCCTGGTGTGACATCGAGCTCATAGGCGACGACACGGTGCTGGTGAACTGGCAGCCGCCCGAGCCCCCTAGGCAGTCGGGGGTGCTCACGCGCCTGTGGGAAAAACTGGGGCTCTAGCCCGCCGCCAAAAGGCCGCGCACCCTCTTTGGGGCCGCGGCCTTTCTTTATGCCCGTATTTCCTTTTTGATCTTCCCCAGGGCCCCCTTCTCCAGCCGGGACACCTGGGCCTGGGAGATGCCCACTTCCCCCGCCACCTCCATCTGGGTCTTGCCCTCCAAAAAGCGCAGGGAGAGGATGCGCTTTTCCCGGTCGCTCAGGCCCCGTATGGCCTGCTTTATAGCGATCTCCTCCAGCCAGTCCTCGCCTCCCCCGTCCCCCACCTGGTCCATGATATAGATGGTGTCGCCCCCGTCTGAGAACACGGGCTCGTAAAGGGACACGGGCTCCACGATGGCCTCCAGGGCCACCACCACGTCCTCCCGCTTCATGGAAAGGGCGCTGGAGATCTCCTCGATGGTGGGCTCCTTGCCCTCCCGGGCGGTCAGCTGCTCTTTGCACTGGATGGCCTTGTAGGCCGTGTCCCGCATGCTGCGGCTGACCCGCACGGCGTTGTTGTCGCGCAAAAAGCGCCGGACCTCGCCGATGATCATGGGCACCCCGTAAGTCGAAAACTGCACCCCCTGGCTCACGTCAAAGTGGTCTATGGCCTTCATGAGCCCGATGCACCCCACCTGGAACAGGTCGTCCGGGTTCTCCCCCCGGTTGCCGAAGCGCTGTATGACGCTCAAGACCAGCCGCAGGTTCCCGGCGATGAGCTTCTCCCGGGCGGCCCGGTCGCCGTCGTGGCACTTTATCAGCAGCTCCCGCATTTCGTCGCTTTTGAGCACCTGCAGCTTCGATGTGTTCACCCCGCATATTTCCACTTTTCCCTGCATAGCGTACCTCCAAAAATCGTCTTTCACAGGTAGTATTTCCCCCTTTTGCCGGTTTTAAGCGGGGAAAAGACGGCTTTTGGGCTTCCCATTTTGGAGGAAATGTGCTATACTGTCTATAAATATCTTTGACGGGAGGAGTTTTTCTATGGAATTTTGTTGTTCGAAGACCGCGCCTATGGTGGAAACAAATAAGGGCAGGCTGCGTGGCTTTCGGTTCAAAGGGGTGGACCACTTCTACGGGGTGCGCTACGCAAAGGCAAAGCGCTTCCAGATGCCGGAGCCCGTGGAGCCCTGGGAGGGCGTAAAGGACGCGGGCAGCTACGGCATGAACTGCCCGGTTTTAAGCGAGCCCCAGCCTATGGGGGAGGTGAAGATCCCCCACCGCTTCTGGCCCAGTTCTGAACACTGCCAGTACCTGAACCTATGGACCAGCGCCTGCGACCCTGATGCCAAGAAGCCCGTGCTCTTCTGGATACACGGCGGCGGCTACGCGGCGGGCTCGGGAATCGAGCAGGTGTGCTATGACGGCTACAACTTAGCCAAAGAGGACGATGTGGTGGTGGTCACCGTGAACCACCGCCTGAACGCTTTCGGGTACTTAGATATGTCGGCCTTTGGGGAGAAGTACAAGAACTCTGTGAACGTGGGCATGGCCGATTTAGTGGAGGCCCTGCGCTGGGTGAAGGAGAACATCGCCCAGTTTGGCGGCGACCCGGAGAACGTCACCATCTTCGGCCAGTCCGGCGGCGGGGCCAAGGTGACGGTGCTGGGGCAGATACCGGAAGCGGACGGGCTTTTCCACAAGGCCATCGTCATGTCCGGGGTCATCGCCCCCGGGGAGGACGAGCGCCTGGTGCGGGGCAAGGAGCTGGTGCTGGAGATCTTAAAGCCCCTGGGCATACCCGAAACGGAAGCCGGGCGCCTGGAAAAGGTGCCGGTGCCCCAGTTCATCTGGGCGGTCAACAAGGCCATACGGGCCATCTACAAGCGGGGCGGCCGGGTGAGCTGGGAGCCCCGGCCCAACGGCTACTACGTCTGCGACCCCTTAGAGGGGGACTTCACCGCCCACTCGCTGACGGTGCCCACCATGGTGGGCTCGGTGCTGGCGGAGTTCGCCTTCGGGCCCGGGCACGACCTTGCGAATATGAGCGAGGCCGACTGCGAGGCCCGGGTGAAGGAAGTCTACGGCCAGGGTGCGGAGCCGGTGCTCATGGCCTTCAAGAAGGCCTACCCCCATGTAAACCCGGTCTTCGCGGTGGACATGGACGACATGTTCCTGCCCGCCACCGTGGCCTATGTGAAGAAAAAGGCCAAAGAGGCCAGCGCCCCGGTGTACAACTACATGTTCACGAAGGTCTTTGACTACGACGGGGGCAAGGCGGCCTGGCACTGTTCGGATATCCCCTATTTCTTCCACAACGGCGCGCTTCTCCCCGTGTGTTATCAAGAGGGCTGGGAGAAGCTGGATAAGGCCATGTCCGGGGCCTTTGTGAACTTCGCCCGCACCGGCAACCCCAACGCCGAGGGCCTGCCCCAGTGGGACAGGTGCGAAGACGGGAAGATGGTCACCATGGTGCTGGACGACGTGAGCTACACCGGCGAGAACCTGCAGGACGAGCTGCTGCCCCTCTTGGAGGCTTATAAGCCCAAGGCCCCCTTTGACTTCGGGGCCCCCGCCGACGAGGAGGACGACGAGGAGGGCGGAAACGCCTGGATGTTCTAAAAATGGCATAGAGAAAGGAGGCTTCCCCCAAGGAGGCCTCCTTTTTTGTGCTTATGTGCGGTCCCGGTTGTAGTTTATCAGGCACCCGGCCTTTACGATGTCCCGCTCGTTCTCGGTCATGTCCGCGAGATACAGGGGCAGGGGCGCGGCTTTCCCGTCTTTTATGAGATAGGCGGGCACGTCCCCCCTGCCCTCGTTTAAGGCGGCGCGCACACGGGGCACGTAGATGTAATCGCCGATTTCAAAGCCCGGCTCGCCCTCTAATTGGAAGGGCAGCATGCCCCAGTTCATCACGTTGGAGCGGTAGCGCTTGGTGGCGTACTCCCGGGTGATGTTGGCAAGGCCCCCCAGCACCCGCTGGCAAGAGGCCGCCTGCTCCCGGGCCGAGCCGTCCCCGGGCTTCACGGCGTAGACTACGGAGCCGATTTCCGTTTCCATGGGGTCTGCCCCCTCTTCCCCGGGAAGGGTGCGGATGGCCGTGAAGACCTCCTCCAGCTCCGGCTCCAGGGCTGCGGGGTCCTCCCCGGCGGCCCGGGCGGTTTCCAGCTTCTGCACATCTTTGGCCCGGCCCACGTACTGGGGGTCCCGGCGGCTGAGGGTGAATTCCGCTAACCCTAAGGGGTTCGAGCGGTAAGAGGAGGTCTCCCCGGAGGGGATGAGCTCGTCCGTGGTGGTCACAGGGTCTAAGATCTTCGAGCAGACCTTCAGCAAAATATTCTCCGTCAGGGCGGGCATCTGGGGCCAGTCCTTGATGTTGGGGCCGTAGACCAGCTCTTCCCCGGTGGCTTTGCCGAAGCCCTGGTACACCCGGCGGTCGTATACGCCTTTATCGAAAACGTACTCGGGCGCCTGCCCCCAGCCCTCCAGGGCCTGGGCGCTGGTGAGCACGCCGCCGTTTGCGGCCGTGGCCGCGATAGACCGGGCGTCCATAAGGGCCACGGCGCTCATCTGGCCGCTGCCGGGCTTCGAGCCCTCCCGGTTGGGGAAGTTGCGGGTGGTGTGGCGGACGGAGAGGCCGTTGTGGCAGGGGGTGTCCCCGGCGCCGAAGCAGGGCCCGCAGAAGGCCGTGCGCACCACGGCCCCGGCCTCCATCAGGTCGGTGACGAAGCCTTTCTTGGTCAGGTCTAAGAACACCGGCTGGGAGGAGGGGTACACGGAGAGGGAGAATTCCCCGGCCCCGCAGCTCTTGCCCCGCAGGGCCAGGGCGGCCTCGGCCACATTGGTGTAGTTGCCGCCGGCGCAGCCCGCGATGACCCCCTGCTGCACGTGGAGCTTCCCGTCCCCTATCTTGTCCGTCAGGGTGAACTCCGCCCGGCCCCCGGAAACCTCCGCTGCCTCCTTCTCCACCTTGCGGAGGATGTCGGAGAGGTTCTCGTTTAAGGTATCGATCTCATAAACGTTGGAGGGGTGGAAGGGCAGGGCGATCATGGGCTTTATGGAGGAGAGGTCCACGTACACGCAGCCGTCGTAGTAGGCGACGGGGGCGGGGTCCAGCTTCTTATAGTCTTCGCCCCGGCCGTGGGCGGCAAGGTAGGCCTTGGTGTCCTCGTCTGTGCGCCAGATGGAGGAAAGGCAGGTGGTCTCGGTGGTCATCACGTCCACGCCGTTTCGGTAGTCGGTGGACATGGAGGACACGCCCGGGCCCACGAACTCCATGACCTTGTTCTTCACATAGCCGTTTGCGAACACCGCCCCGATGATGGCCAAGGCGATGTCCTGGGGGCCCACATAGGGCTGGGGCGCGCCTGTCAGGTACACGGCGATAACGCCGGGGTACTGGATGTCGTAGGTGTCTCTAAGGAGTTGCTTTACGAGCTCTCCCCCGCCCTCGCCCACGGCCATGGTGCCCAACGCGCCGTAGCGGGTGTGAGAGTCAGAGCCCAGTATCATCCTGCCGCAGCCCGCGTGCATCTCCCGCATATACTGGTGGATGACCGCCATGTGGGGGGGCACGTAGATGCCGCCGTACTTTTTGGCGGCGGAGAGGCCGAACCGGTGGTCGTCCTCGTTGATGGTGCCGCCTACGGCGCAGAGGGTGTTGTGGCAGTTTGTGAGCACATAGGGGATGGGAAAGCGCTCCATGCCCGAGGCTTTGGCGGTCTGCACGATGCCCACGAATGTAATGTCGTGGGAGGCCATGGCGTCAAAGCGCAGGCGCAGGGCTTCCATGTTATCCGCCGTATTGTGGGCCTGTAAGATGGAGTAGGCCATGGTGCCCTTTTTCGCTTCCTGCGGGGGCGTCTGGGGGCAGCGCTCCCGGTCAGAAAGGGGGACCAGGGTCTCGCCGTCTAGGAGATAGACGCCGCCGTCATATAGTTTTATCATTCTCGTTCCTCCTTGCTTTTGTCCGTATATCCTATAGTTTACCCTACGGGGGGCCGTAAGTCAACAAAAAAGAAAGAGGCAGCTTTCGCCGCCCCTTCCCTTTTGGGCCTTTTTCAGGGCCTCCCGCACCCGCAGCCGCCGCCTAGGTCGGTGGGCTTCGGGGGGAAGAACTCGTCTGTGGGGAAATCGATGCGCTGGAACAGGTCGCAGGGGTTATCCGAGGACGTGACGCACTCCTTCTCCGGCACGCAGAAATTGTAGGCCGGGATTAAGATCTGCACATTGCGCACGATCTGCACGATGATGAAGAGGCCGATGGTCACGAACACGCAGTTGCGCTGGGGGGCCGCGTCCAGGTCGCCGCCGTAGCGCTGGCAGATGCAGTCCGGGATGCGGCAGTAGGGCTCGCAGGGCATACTGGGGTACTCGCAGATTTTAGCCGAGAGGGCCACGGGCTCCGCCACCTGCACGGTGGCTTTGGGCAGGACCTTCTCGTCCTCGGGCATGTTGCCGTCGTCGCAGTAGCCGCCGGAGGAATACATCTTGACGTTGCCCTCGCTGCCGTACAGGATGACCTTTTTGTTAAAGACAGACACGCCGCTTACAGGCACCGCGCAGGTGGTGGGCCCGCCGAACAGATCCAGGCACACATCGAAGAAGAACGTCATGTCCACCGAATAGAAGCCCTTGTTAAAGGGGATGGGCTGCAGGTCCACGTAGACGGTGATGACGCTTACATTCTTGATGCGCACGCTGGTGGCGCTGTCCACCAGCTGCTGCCGCGCCGCCGGGAACAGCACGCGTATGTCCTCGAGGCAGTCTTTGTCGCTGCAAGAATCATAGATCCTCATCGCGTCAATACACACCGCCTCCTTGAAGCCGCCCTGGGCCTCCTCGGGGGTGTACTCATTATCAGGCATGGAATCTCCTCCTTTTAAGGTTCTCGATACCATAGTATGAGGGCCGCCGGAAAAGGTGCCGGGCCGGGCGGTATCTGCATATAAAAAAGATCTGCACATAAAAACATGTGCAGAAATAAAATAAAGCGGGGGCTGCCCCAAAAAATATATGCAGTTGATTAAAAGCCCTCTTTCCCGGGCAGACTACCGGTGAAAGAATCCCATACGGAGCGTGAAGACAGTGAACGTTAAGAGAGGCGACATTTATTACGCGGACCTGAGCCCGGTGGTGGGCTCAGAGCAAGGGGGCGTGCGGCCGGTGCTCATTGTGCAGAACGACGTGGGCAACCGGTTCAGCCCCACGGTCATCGCGGCGGCCATCACCAGCCAGCGGGACAAAGCCAACCTGCCCACCCACATCGAGGTGGACGCCCAGGGCAGCGGCCTGCTGAAAGATTCGGTGGTGCTCTTAGAGCAGGTGCGCACCATTGACAAGCACCGCCTGCGCGAAAAAATGGGCAAATTAGACCCCGACTCCATGTCCCGGGTCAACCAGGCCCTGTCCATCAGCTTTGGCCTGCGGGCTACATAAAGCCCCCAGCAAAGCCGACCGTTCATTGGGGAGGCGCCCTTTCTGCACATCCTCCAAAAGCATATGCAGAACCTCCCCCACCCGCGGCCCTGGGGCGTAGCCACGCTCCAGCAGGTCGCGGCCTTTTATTTGCAGGTCGCTGAGGGTCACCGGGTCCCCGGCCAGATGGGCCAGCACGGCCCTGCGCCTGCGGTTGGTGAAGCGCAAAGCTGTAAGCGTCTCCCCCGGGTTCTGCACATGTTTTAAGAGCTGCGCCCACCGCCTATCCGGCTCCGGGGGCACGCCCGACACATCTGCACATATTTTTTCCCCAAAAAGTATGCAGAAAAGTTCTGCATATTCTTTCAGGGTTTCTTCTGCATAGGCCCCCGCCAGTAGCTTGTCCATCTCCTCCAGCACCCGCTCCCGGGAAACGGTCTTCAGCAAATCCGCCAAATCCCGCAGCGCTTTTTTGGCGGTTTCTTCTATCTCAAAGCCCAGCACCGCCCGAAAGCGCAGGCACCGCAGAATGCGCAATGCGTCCTCGTCAAAGCGCCGCCGGGGGTCGCCCACGCAGCGCAGAAGCTTCTTTTCCAGGTCCTCCCGGCCCCCCAGGGGGTCCCGCAGGCCCCGGGACGGGTGGGCGGCCATGGCGTTTATGGTGAAGTCCCTGCGCTGCAGGTCGTCCTCCAGGCAAAGGGAAAACCCCACGAAGTCCGGCCGGCGGTGGTCAGAGTACCCCCCCTCCTTCCGGTAGGTGGTGATCTCCACCGGCCCGCCCTCTGTCAGGGCCGTGACGGTGCCGTAGGCCGCGCCCTTTTCCGCCGTGGGCATGGAAAGGGCCGCCTTGGTCTCCTCCGGCCGGGCGCAGGTACACACGTCCCAATCACTGGGGGCCCGGCCCAGGAGGCTGTCGCGCACGCAGCCGCCCACGCACCAGGCCTCATACCCCGCGGCCTCCAGCTTATCTAAAACCGCCCGCACGTAGGGGGGCGCCGTCATAGGGGCTTGTTCCAGCCCAGGCTCCGGTCTACGGCCCGGTGCCAGCGGGCGATGTCCCGCTGCCGGCGGGGGGCCTCCATTTCGGGGGCGTACACCTCGCTCTCCCGCCAGATGCCGGAAAGCTCCTGCAGGCTGTCCCACACGCCAACGGTGAGCCCCGCCATCATGGCCGAGCCCAGGGCCGTGGTCTCCAGGCAGTGGGGCCTGCGCACCTTCACCCCCAGTATGTCAGACTGGTACTGCATCAAAAACCGGCTGCGGCTGGCCCCGCCGTCTACCCGCAGCTCCGCCATGCTCACCCCAGACTCCTTCTCCATAGTCTTCACCAAATCGTAGCTCTCCAGGGCAATGCTCTCTAGGACCGCCCGGCACAGATGGGCCCGCTTGGTGCCCCGGGTCACCCCCAAAAGCGCCCCTCTGGCGTACATATCCCAGTAGGGGGCCGCCAGCCCCGTGAAGGCCGGCACGAAGGCCACGCCCCCGGTGTCCTCCACGGTCTCGGCCAGGGCGTCGGCCTCCTGGGGGGTCTTGATGAGCTCCAGCTCGTCCCGAAGCCACTGTATGGCCGACCCGGCGTTAAAGGCGCTGCCCTCCAGGGCGTAGCAGACCTTCCCCCCCACCTTCCAGGCGATGGTGGTCAGCAGCCCGTTTCTCGATTTCACCGGCCGGTCCCCGGTGTTCATCAGCACGAAGCAGCCGGTGCCGTAGGTGTTTTTCGCCATGCCTTTAAGGAAGCAGCACTGGCCGAACAGGGCCGCGTGCTGGTCCCCGGCGATGCCCGCAATGGGCACCTCCTCCCCCAAGAGGTCCGGGCTGCACATGCCCACAATCTCCCCGGACTCCGCCACCCGGGGCAGGGCGCTGCGGGGTATGCCCAGCTGCTGCAGCATGGTGTCGTCCCAGCACAGCCGGCGAATGTCAAAGAGCATGGTGCGGGAGGCGTTGGTCACGTCGGTCACGTAGGTCTTGCCCTCTGTCAAAGAGAAGATGAGCCACGTGTCGATGGTGCCAAAGCGCAGCCGGTCCTTTTTGGCCAGCTCCCGGGCGGCGGGGACGTTGTCCAGTATCCACTTCATCTTCGTCCCCGAAAAGTATGGGTCGATGATGAGCCCCGTGGTGTCCCTTATGTAGTCTTCGAGGCCCTCCGCCTTCAGGCGCTCGCACTCCGGGGCGGTGCGGCGGCACTGCCACACAATGGCGTTGCACACGGGGATGCCGGTGACGGCGTCCCAGGCCACAGTGGTCTCCCGCTGGTTCGTCACGCTGATGGCCGCAATGTCCGAGGCCTTCACCCCCGCCTGGGCCACGGCCTGGCGCATGGCAAAAAGCGTGGTGTTGAGGATCTGCACCGCGTCGTGCTCCACAAACCCCGGCTGTGGGTAGATCTGGGGGAACTCCTGCTGCCCCATGCCCGCAATGCCCCCGAAGGCGTCAAACAGAATCGCCCGGCTGCTGGTGGTGCCCTGGTCTAACGAAAGGATGTATTTGCCGATCAACATAGAATCACCTTATCCCTCTGCGTCTGAGTCCCATTTGTACATTTCGTACCAAAATTATACCACACCCCCCGCTTTCTTGCAAGGGTAAGGCGGGGTTTCGCCTGTGAAATCCTTATTTTGACAACATACCGGAAATATGGTATCATATAGGCGCACACAAGTGCGGGAGCCTGCCCTACGGTAGGCGGTTGGCCTTCTCCGGAGGGCCTGGACCCTCTGATTACATAAAGCCCCCCTGGGGGAATTCGTGGAAAGGAGGGCAAGCTTATGAGTGACTTTGAATTGTTATCCCTGGTGATAATGATGCTGGCCCTTGTAGTGGCTGCTCTCAAAGAAACAAAAAAGTAACCGCCCCGGCAACTGAGGCGATTACTTTGCAAATTAAAGCAATCTAATCGGGCCAGCCGTCTATCGGCGGGCTCTCTTTTTTTCTGTCTCTATTATAATGTATCGCCCCTCCCCTTGTCAAGGGCCCGGTAAGAAATCCGTAAGCTTTTCGTCTGATAATATACCTTGACAGGTGAAGTATATTGGGCGTATAATGATACCAGCGAAAAACAAAGGGAGGCGGCGTGCTTGTCCATTGCATCAGATGTGATACGGGGCCATACGGACGCGATTATCCTGGCCCAGCTCATGACAGAAGACAGCTACGGCTATAAAATCAACCGGGCTGTGGTGGAAAAGACCCAGGGCCTCTTCGAGTTCAAGGAGGCCACCCTCTACACCGCCTTCCGGCGGCTGGAGCAGTCGGGGTACATCACCTCGTACTGGGGGGACGAGAACACCGGGGCCCGGCGCAGGTACTACTCCATCACCCCCTACGGGGTAGAGCAGTACAACCGCATGGTGGCCCAGTGGGAGGAATCCGTGGGGCTTCTGCAGCGGCTCATCTACCCGCAGAAGCCATAACGCATGAGAGGAGAGAAATTTGATGGAATACCGTATCCGCGCCTATGTTGACGAGCTTTTCCAAAGCGCGCCCCGCACCCAGCGGGCCTACGAGTTGAAGGTGGAGCTGACCCAGAACCTGCTGGACAAATACTTTGCCCTGCTCAGCGAGGGCAAGAGCCAGGACGATGCCTACAACCTGACGGTCATGAGCATCGGCGACGTGCAGGAGCTTTTCGAGGGCCTAAACGAAGACGCCCCCGCCGGGCCCCCTGTGCCCCCGCCGGTCATGGCCCCGGCCCCGGGCGCCAACCGCCGCGCCCTGGTTGTGACCGTGGCCGTCATGCTGTACATTCTCAGCGTGGTGCCCCTTATCGGCCTTTCGGCCCTGTTCCCCTACAGCGACATGGCGCCTATACTGGGGATTGTGCTCATGTTCGTGTTCATCGCCTGCGCCACGGGGCTATTGGTCTATAACCACATGACGAAGCCCAAGGCCCAGCCCTATGTGGTGCCCGGCACGGTGGTGCAGGATTTCAAAGAGTGGCAGTCCGGCAAGAGCCAGAAAAAGCAGCTGATGAAGTTCATCCGCTCGGTGTTCTGGCCCCTGGTGCTGGTGGTGTACTTCCTCATAAGCTTCGGCACGGGCAAGTGGTACATCACTTGGCTCATCTTCCTCATCGCCCCGGCCGTAGACAGCATCATCAGCGCCACCCTGACCCTGCAGGACAAAAACGGTAGATAGGAGGCATCCCCATGTCAAAAAAACGCGCGGTCTTTACCATTGTGGCAGGGGTCCTGGCGGTAGCCATTCTTTCGGGGGTGCTGCTGCTGGGCCTGAGAAACAACGGCTTCGGCTTCCTTGTGCAAGCCCGGGAGAAGGGCGGCCAGCCCTTCGGCCACGACTACACCGTGGAGTTCGACCCCCAGGAGGACCCGGTGGAGGCCCTGGACATCAACTGGCAGGCGGGCCCCGTGGAAATCGTGCCGGGCAAATCCAGCCGCATCCGGGTCACCGAGACCTGCAGCCGCGAGCTCTCCGACGAGGAGCACATGATGGTCATGGTGAACGGCGGCACCCTGGAGGTCCAGTGGGACCACAACAAATTCCGCTTCCTGGGGTGGCTGCCCTTCTTCGCGGAAAGCGAAAAGGCCCTGGTGATAGAGCTGCCCCCGGAGATCGCCTCGGCTCTGGAAAGCGTAGAGTGCTCCAACGTCTCCGGCGAGACGGCGGCGGAGGGCCTGAGCTGTGAGGAGGGCTCCTTCTCCTCCGTGTCCGGGGCCCTGGTCCTCACAGACCTACGGTGTGAGGGCCAGTGTGAACTTAGCACCACCAGCGGCGACGCCGTGGCCCAGGGCCTTTCCGCCCAGAGCCTTACCGCCAGCACCACCAGCGGGGCCTTGAACTTTGAGGACACGGCCGTGCTTGACGCGGAGCTTGACACCGTTTCCGGCGAGATGTACTTTGAAGGCAAGGCCCAGCGCTTCTCCCACTCGGCCATCTCCGGGGTCTCCCACGCGGAGCTGGCAGCCTGCCCAGAGGAGCTGGACATGAGCTCCGTCTCGGGAGAGATCACCCTGGTGCTGCCCCCGAACGCCTGCTTCCGGGCCCAGCACAGCAGCGTTTCCGGGGAGTTCGGCTGCGACTTTGCCGGCAAGCAAGGCACCTACGGCGCCGGCCAGCCCCAGGGGGACCTGAGCTTCTCCACCACCTCCGGCGACATCCTGATCCTGCAGAAGTGAACATAAGAAAAGGGCCCCGGCTTTCCCCGCCGGCGGCCCTCTTTTTTTACGCGATGGCTTCCTTGATGCTATCTCTCAGAATCTCCAGCCCCCTGCGCAGGGTGCCTTCGTCAATGAGCAGTTCCGGGAACACCTTCACTACCGTGTTCCCCCGGCCCACACGCTCCACGATGAGGCCGTTTTTGAAGCACACGTCCAGCACCTTCTTGGACATAAGGCCGTCCTTGTCATAGCGCCAGAAGTCTACCCCCCATACAAAGCCCACGCCCCGGGTCTTGATCTTGTCAGGGGCCAGGGCCCGTATCTCGTCCATGTACTGGGCCATGATCTTTTCCTGGCCGCGCACCTTTTCTTCGATGTGCTCATCGAGCATCAGCTCCAGCGCGGCCTTTGCCGCCACAATGGAGAGCTGGTAGCCTCTAAAGGTCCCGTTGTGCTCCCCGGGGGACCAGATGTCCAGCTCGGGCTTTATAAGCACCAGGGCGAAGGGCATGCCGTAGCCGCCGATGGATTTCGACTGGGTGACGATGTCCGGCACGATGCCCGCCCGCTCGAAGGAGAAGAACCACCCGGTGCGGCCGCAGCCCACCTGGATGTCGTCCACGATCATCAGGATGTCGTGCTTGTCGCAGAGGGCCCGCACCCCCCGCAGCCACTGGGGGTCAAAGGGGTTGATGCCCCCGTCGGCCTGCACGGTCTCCAAGATGATGGCCGCGGGCTTGTCTACGCCGGAGTGGTCGTCCGTCAGCAGGGTCTCCATGTATTTCAGGGTGTCCAACTCCGGGAACATATAGGGCGCCGGGATGTGGGTCACATTCGTCAGGGGCACCCCCGCCCCCGCCCGGCTGGAGGCGTCGGTAGTAAGGGCCACAGAGCCCAGTGTCATGCCGTGAAAGCCCCCCATCATGGCGAAGACGTTCGGGCGCTTCTTCACCTTCCGTGCCAGCTTCAACGCAGCCTCTACGGCGTTTGTGCCCGTGGGGCCGGGGAACTGCAGCTTATAGGGCAGGCCCCGGGGCTTTAATATCTTTTCCTCGTAGAACTCAATGAACTCCCGCTTGGGGGCGGTGTACATGTCCAGGGCGTGCATCACGCCGTCTTTCTCCAGGTACTCTATGACCTTCTTTTTGATGTAGTCCGGGTTGTGGCCGTAGTTTAGGCCCCCCGCGCCGCAAAAAAAATCGATGTACTCTTTGCCGTCCTCGTCGTAGAGGAAGGGACCCTTGGCCGTGGTAAATACGGCGGGGAAGTTCCGGCAGTAAGAGCGCACCTGGGATTCGTAGGCTTCAAAGGCTTCTGTGTTCATGGTTTACCATCCTTTCTACCACGGGGTCTTCCCGTGATTCAGCGATCTACGCCCGCAAAAGCGAGCGGGGCTGCCCTCCCGGCTTTCCGGGGGGCCAGCGGCAATGGGCCAAGAAAGATTTTGGCTTATACCCTATTGTACCACAGTTTTGGGAAAATGCAAGGCCCTTCCCCGTCTTATTTTAATAGAGCCTCCCCGCACCGCAGGCCGTCCACCGCGGCGGACACGATGCCCCCCGCGTACCCGGCCCCCTCCCCGCAGGGGTAGAGGCCCCGGGCCCCCAGGGCCTGGCAGTCCTCCCCCCGCAGTATGCGCACGGGCGAGGAGCTTCGGGTCTCCGGGGCGGTGAGCACAGCCTCCGGGTCGTCGAACCCCTTGAGCCTCTGCCCCAGAATGGGCAGCGCCGCCCGCAGGGATTCCGTCACGTAAGAAGGCAGGCAGCGGGCTATGTCAGCCGGGGTGACCCCCGGCTCGTAGGTGGGCTTCACCCCGCCGAAGCCTGCAGAGGCCCGGCCTTTGAGAAAATCCCCCACAAGCTGGGCTGGGGCCCGGTAGCCCCCGCCCCCCAACTGAAAGGCCGCCCGCTCGATCTCCCGCTGCAGCGCCACCCCCGAGAGGGGCCCCTCCCCGGGGAAATCCGCCGGGGTGACCCCCACCAGAAGGGCGCTGTTGCTGTTTCGGCCGTCCCGGGCCCAGGGGCTCATGCCGTTTGTCACCACGCCCCCTTCCTCCGAGGCCGCGCCGGTGACGGTGCCCCCCGGGCACATGCAGAAGGTGTACACCCCCCGCCCGTCCGGCAGCTGGCAGGAGAGCTTGTAGTCCGCCGCCCCCAAAGCCGGGTGCCCGGCGAAGCCCCCGTACTGGGCCCGGTCAATAAGTGCCGCCGGGTGCTCGATGCGCACCCCCAAAGAGAAGGCCTTGGGGGCCATGGGCAGGCCCAGCCGGTGCAAAAGCTCGAACACGTCCCGGGCGCTGTGGCCCACGGCCAGCACGCACTTTTCGCAGGGCAGGGTGTGAGTGGAGCCGTTTCGCACGTAGTCAAGGGCCCGCAGCCCCCCGTCCTTGAGCCTGAGCCCCGTGACCCTGGCCCCAAAGAGCACCTGCCCGCCCAGGGCCTCTATCTCCCGCCGGATGTTCCCCACCACCCCAGGCAGGCGGTCCGTGCCGATGTGGGGCTTGGCGTCGGTGAGGATTTCCTCCGGGGCCCCAGCCCGATAGAGCTCCTCCAGCACCTTGCGGATGCGGCCGTCGCCGGTGCCGGTGGTGAGCTTGCCGTCAGAGAAGGCCCCGGCCCCGCCCTCGCCGAACTGGATGTTGGATTCCCCGTCTAAAACGCCTGTGCGCCAGAAGGCTTCCACCGAGCGCCTGCGCTCCTCCACCGGCAGCCCCCGCTCTAAAACGATGGGCCGCTGGCCGCACTGGGCCAGCAGCAGCGCCGCAAAGAGCCCCCCAGGGCCCAGCCCCACCACCACCGGCCGCTGAGGGAGCGGCGACCGCCGGGGCAGCTCATACACATAGGGCTCCTCCCGCCGCACTGCGCCGTCCCGGCAGCGGGAGAGGACCCGGCCTTCGTTTTCCACCCGCACCTGGGCCGCGCACACAAAGTGCACCTCCCCCTTCTTCCGGGCGTCCACGGACTTCTTTAAGAGGCGCGCCTCCTCCAGGGCGCTCTCGGGCAGGCGCAGCTTTCTGGCGGCTGCTTTACGTAAATCCGTTTCCATAAAATCCAGCGGCAAATGCAGCCCCGATACTCTCAGCAACCTTCTCCCCCCTTACTGGCGGCCCGCCCCGCCACAAGGCCCGTGGCCCAGGCCCAGTGCAGGTTGTAGCCCCCGCAGTCCCCGTGGACGTTGAGAAGCTCCCCCGCCAGAAAGAGCCCCTTCTGGCGTTTCGACTCCATGGTCTCCACCCGTATCTCCGCAAGGGGCACGCCCCCCACAGTGATCTGGGCGCTGTCCCAGCCCTCCCCGGGCTCCACCGGCAGACGCCACTCTTTGAGGCCCTGGGCCGCCCGCCCCAGGTCCGCCATTGTCAAAGAGGAAAGGGGCCCCTCCCCCAAAAGCCCCAGGGCCTTGGCCCGCTGCTGGCCCACCCGCAGGTTCACAAGGCCCGAGAAAATATCCCGCACCGGCAGCGTTGGCCGCTCCTTTTGCAGTTGACATAAATAATCCATAAGTTCCTCTTTCGTCATTTCCTCCGCCAAATCCAGCACCACTTCCCCCGGCCCCGTAAGGTGCAGGGACAGGTCGAAGATCACGATGCCCGAAAGCGTCCCCTCCCCGAAAATCACCTCGCCGCTGCCCGCGGAGAGCTGCCGCCCCCCCTGCCGCAGCACCGCCCGGGCCCGGGCCCGCATGCCTTTCAGGGGGGCGGTGTGCTTTTTCGGGCACTTCATAGGCGCAAGCCCCGGCCGCAGGGGGGTGACCGTGTGCCCCAGCCCCTCTGCCAGGGCGTACCCCCCGCCGCACCCCAGCCGGGGCGACGCCGCGCCCCCGCAGGCCAGCAGGCACTTTTTGGCCCAAAGGCCCCCGCCCGCCTCCAGCAGGAAGCCCCCCTTCTGGGGCGAGACCCGCTCTACCGGCCGCCCGGTCAGGAGCACCACGCCCCGCTCCTCACAGGCCCCCCACAGGGCCTGCAGCACAGCGGCCGCCTGCAGGCTGCGGGGGTACACCCGGCCCTCCGGGTCCGTCCGGGTCAACAGGCCCAGGGCGGCGAATTCCCCCAGCACCCGCTCCGGCGGGCATGACGAAAGCAGGGGCGCCGCCAGGGCCGCGTCCCCGTGGTAATGGCCGGGGGCCATGTGCAGGTTCGTGAGATTACACCGGCCGTTGCCGGTAGCCAGCAGCTTCTTGCCGGGCTTGGGGCCGCCCTCCAGCAGGGCCACCCTGCCGGGGCCCAGGCCCTTGGCCGCCTGGCAGGCCGCCATGAGCCCCGCGGCCCCCGCCCCCACCACGGCCAGGGAAAACCGCTCCATCAGACCACCAGCCCCAGAAGGCCGTAGGACAGCACGCACATGATCACATCCGCCACGAAGGTGCCGCCGATGACGGAAATCATAGCGGACTTAAAATCCATCTTCATCAGCGCCGCCGCCAGCGAGCCCGTCCAGGCGCCGGTGCCCGGCAGGGGGATGGCCACGAAGATGAGAAGCCCCAGGGTCTTGTAGCGGTTTATCTTGTCGAACTTGCTGCGGCCCTTGGCCTCCATGCGGTCCACCAGCTTCACAAGGCGGGTGTTGCGCATCCAGTCGAAGATCTTGTTGATAAAGAGCAGGATGAAGGGCGTGGGCAGAATCGTCCCCACAAAGCAGATGAAAAAGGCGGGCAGCATCTCCAAATGCAGCAGCTTTGCCGCGAGGATGCCCCCCCGCAGCTCGATAACAGGCATCAGCGACAGCAAAAACACCGTCAGCTCGCCGGGGATGGTCTGGCTGAAAAATTCCACAAGGGTGGTCACAATGTGCTCCATGATATCTTCCTTTGCTTTTTACCGGGTTTTCCGGGGATCATAACCTTATTATTATACGGAATTTCCCGGGGAATATATTTCCTTATTGGAATTATCTGCCAATTTCCCTCACTGCACCCGCTTCAGCTTCCCCCCGCACAGGCACCGGTACCGCCAGGGGGCCCGCACCACCTTGCACATGCGCATCCGCGTGATCTCCCGGCCGCAGCTCTGGCAGCGCAGCACGTACTTCACTTCCTCCCGGCGCAGGGGCGTAAACTCCCCCTCCACCTTCACCGTCCGCTGGATGTTCGTGCCCATGCGCCCGTTCACCAGGGCGGCGTAGCTTTTCCATCGGTCCCCGTGGTCCCGGCAGCCGGGGCAGGTGTGCAAAAGCTCGTGCAGCAGCGTCTCCCGCAGAAGCCCCGGGTCTGTGAGCACCCGCCGGGACACCTCTATGGTGTACGCCCCGTCCTTCTTATAGCAGCAGCCCAGGCGGCTATTTCAAATTGATGCCATAGGATTTTGGGTACTTGCAGGCAAA
>CANRZD010000031.1 GCA_947644325.1 uncultured Clostridia bacterium | reverse complement strand
ACGGCGTGGAGGTCGTCAATGAGCCGGTGGTGGAAGCGGACCAGATCCTTACTTCCTACTGCCCGCAGACGGCGCCGGACGTGGCCTTCGCCCTCTTGGAGCGCCTGGTGGGGGCGGAGAAAGCGCACGCCGTGAAATGCGCTATGGGGTTTTGCCCTGCGGCCAGCTAGGCTGAGGCGGCACCCGCTGCCGCCCCATAGGCAGCCGTATTGTAGAGGTTAATGAGGATGATGACCAGCATCAGGGCCATGAGAAGCTTCTCCACGGCCCTGTTGTCCATGCGCTTTTCCAGCTCCGCCCCCAAAAGCGCGCCGCCTACGCCCCCGGCGGCCATGAGGGCCAGCTGCAGCGGGGCGAACTCTGGCACGTGCCCCTGGGCCAGGGTGCTGAGCAGGCTGGCGGCCTGGGAGAGCAGGATGATAAAAATGGAGTTCCTGGCGGCCTCCTTGGCCTCCATGGAAAAGCAGAAGAACAAAAGGGCCATATTCAGCGGCCCGCCCCCGATGCCCAAAAAGGCCGACACTACCCCCAGCCCCCAGCCGGCCAGCAGGCACACCCCCGCCCCCGTCAGATGGTAAGAGGGGAGCCGGTCTTTTTTTATGGTGTAGAGGAACACCAGCACTGTGACCACCAGCAGCACAAAAGACTGCACCGCCCCCAGCGCCGCCTCGTTAGACCGGGCCTTTACCAGCTCGAAAAGCCACTTGCCCATGAGCCCCCCGGCCGCCGCGCCCAGGGCCAGCGGGGCCGTGGTGGAAAGCCGGAGCTTCACCCCGCTGCCCCGGCCCCGCAGCAGGGACGCCCCGGCCATGCACAGCACCGTGCACCCGGAAAGGAAACTGATGGTGGATACGGGCAGAATGTGCAGGGCGTCCAGCACGGGCTTGATGATGACCCCGCCCCCATACCCGGCCACGGCCCCTACGCAGGAGGCCAGCAGGCACACGGCGAACATGATGAAAGATGTCATAAGGGGCTCCTTTCCTGGGCGCGCCCCACCACCCGGGCAATCTCCCGCAGGCGGGGCAGGGCATAGGCGAAAAATTCCTTATAGGCCGGGCAGAAGTAGTTCCCCCCAAGGCTGTGGAGGGGTTCCCGGTCCCGGCGGCAGCCGCCCCGGCACAGGGGGTAGTAGGGGCATCCCTTGCAGGATTCCCCAAGGCTCTGGGAGGAGGCGACAAACTCCAGGGCCTTTTCCTTTTTCGACAGGGTGGAGAAATCGTCTTCCCGCACCGTGCCCAGCTTCCACGGGTCCAGGCAGTAGAAGTCGCAGGGGTACACAGAGCCGTCGGCCTCTATGACGTGCTGCACCGTGCACCGCCCAGAGAGCCCGCAGCTTTCCGGCGGGCGGCCCAGAAGCATCCCTATAAGGTTCTCGAAATAGCGGATATAGATGAACCTGCCGGCCGCCACGTCCCGGTACCACAGGTCAAAGAGGGTCTTTAGGAACTGCCCGTACCCTTCCGGCGTCAGAGAGTAGGGGGAGGAGCCCCGGGGCCCCTCCAGGGGGTCCAGGCAGGGGATGTACTGCTGGTACAGAAGCCCCGAGCGCCTAAAAAAGCTGTAAATTTTCGAAATGGAGCGGGCGGTCTTCCCGGTGACCACCGTGAGGATGTTGAAGTCCACTTTATGGGCCTCCAGCAGCTGGGCCGCCTGCAGCACCCGGCTGTAGGTGCCCCGGCCCTGGGGGTCCAGCCGGTTTTCGTCGTGTATGTCCTTGGTGCCGTCCAGGGACAGGCCCACTAAGAAACGCTCATCGTGAAGGAACCGGGCCCATTCCCGGTCCAAGAGCAGGCCGTTTGTCTGTATGGCGTTTGCGATCTGGGCCCCGTGGACGTTGTATTTTCTCTCCAGGGCCACAGCTTTTCGGAAGAATTCCAGCCCCCGCAAAGTGGGCTCGCCCCCCTGGAAGCCAAAGGAGCAGTTCCGGGTGGCGTAAGAGAGGGCCTTCTTTATGAGCAGCTCTAGGGTCTCCTCTGACATGAGGCCGTAGGAATAGGTGCCGCGGCTTTCCTGTTCGTCGGCGTAGAAGCAGTACTGGCACCGCACGTTGCAGCTGCCGGAGGCGGGCTTTATCAAGAGGCTGAGGGAGGGCATGGCGCACGTCCTTTCTGTATTTTTTACGTCTCCTTTTGCTCTGGCAGCACGGGAGAGGGGGGCGGGCAGCTGGGGATGTGGATGTCCACCTGGGTGCCGTTGGGGTTGCTGAACAGGCTGATGCCGTAGCTTTCCCCATACACCAGCTTGATGCGCCGGTTGATGTTATACAGCCCCAGTCCGAAGGGGGAGGCCTCCTGGATGGACTCGGAGAAGCTGCGGCCCAGGTTCTCCTGTATCTTTCTCAGCTTCTCCCGGGGGATGCCGCTGCCGTTGTCGATGATGTTGAACACCAGGTCCCCGGCCTCCTGCCGGCCGTAGATGCGGATGGAGGGCCGTTTATCCGTGCCGTTGTAGGCGTGCAGCATGGCGTTCTCCACCGTGGGCTGTATGATCATCTTCAGGATGCGGCAGTCCAGAAGGGGCTCCTCGATGTTGAGCTCGTAGTCCAGCTTCCCATCATAGCGTATCTTGTAGATGGACAAATACTGGCAGATGATGCCCACCTCCTCGGCGCAGTCCACAAAGGTGCCCGGGTGGATGGAGTATTTGAACACGTCGGACATAGAAAGGGCGATCTCCTGCACGTCCCGGGTGCGGCCCATGGCCGCCAGGCCGCAGATGCACTGCAGGGTGTTATAGAGGAAGTGGGGGTTCACCTGGCTCTGCAGGGCGTAAAGCTCCGCCTCCTTGGTGCGCAGCTCCGTTTCGTACAGGGTGTTCTGGGTCAGCAGTATCTGCTGGGTGGCGCACTTGATTTTGTCTATCATGCGGTTGATGTCCACGATGATGGCGTCCACCTCCTGCACGCCGGAGTAGGCGATGTGCTCGGAAAGGTTCTCCCCCTGGTAGCCCGCCAGCTGGGAGATGGTGCCGGAAATGGGCCGCAGGATGGAGTGCCGGGTGAAGCGGATGATGAGCAGCAGGAAAAGGGTGACGCTGAAAAAGCATCCGCCCCCGAACAGCAAAATCATACCCGAGCCGCCCCGGAAGGGGTGCAGGGTAGCCGTGCCCCGCAGGGTCAGCCCGCCCCGGGACAGGGGCAGCTCCTGCACCAGGGTGCCGGGGCCCGGCTGCGGTATGGCGTCAGAGCTGCTGAAAACGCAGTTTTCCCCCTGGTACAGGGCGAAATATTCATACGAAAGGGCCGTGTCCGTCATCAGCAGGCGGGAGATGCGGCTTTGGTTGCACAGCAGCAGGCCCGTGGCCACCTTTTGGGAGTCCTCCGGCCAGGCCTCCAGGTTCAGCACCGGCACGCTGTACACGAAGTACACGCTGCTCCACCGGCTCTCCGGCGGGAAGAAGTGGAAGCTGCGGCCCAGGGCGTAGGGGTCGTGCAGCTCCTCCTGAGAAGTGATCTCAGAGATGATGTTATAGTCCACCCCGGAAAAATAGCTTTTCCCCACGCCGTTGATGTCCACGATCATCACGTCGGCGATGGAGGTCTCGATGCTGCACAGCAGGGACATGAGCTGGTGGGAGTTGGCCACGGCGCTGCCTGACTCTATGGAGCTGTAGCTGCCGGAATAGACGTTTATCACGGACCAGTTGGAGGAGATGCCGAAGCCCAGCTTTTCCAGGGACATGAAGTATTCCTCCATGTTCTCCCCTATAAGGGTGAGGGTAGCGCCCAGGTGCTCCTCCAGGGCCTTGCGCTGAGAAGAGGAAAACTGCCAGCAGGCCACGGCCAGCAGGCACAAAAACACCAGGCAGGCCCCCAGAAACAGCCGCAGAAGGCTTTTCTGCATGCTTTTGCCGGCCGGGGGCTCAGGGCCCGGGCTTTTCCCAGCGGGAGGCGGCCAGCTTCCGGTAGACGCCGGGGGACATGTTTTCGGCTTTTTTGAATACCTTGCTGAAATAAAACTCATCCTTGAAGCCCACCTTTTCCGCGATTTCCAGCTGCTTTAGGTTGGTATGGGACAGATAGAACTTGGCCTTTTCCAGCCGGGCGCTGGTCAGGTATTGGGAAAAGGTCACGTCCAGGTGCTTTTTGAACAGGGCGCAGATGTAGGTCCTGTTAAGGAAAAAGGTATCACTGATAGACTGCAAAGTCAAGTGCTTGTGCAGGTTCATGTCGATATAGGCCAGTATCTCCTCAAAGCGCCCGGCGGGCAGTGTCTCCTGCGGGGACAAGTTGTGCTCCTCGTCCAGGGTGGCCTTGATGGAGGAAAACAGGGAGGTTATCTCCTCCGGCCGGATGGGCTTCAGGTAATAGTCCACCACGTCCAGCCGCAGGGCGGCCTTGGCATAGTCGAAGTTCCGATGGGCCGAGAGGATGACAAAGCGGCTGGTGCAGCCGTCAAACTGGGCCTTGCGGATGAGCTCCAGGCCGTCTAAGGCGGGCATGGAGATATCCGTCACCACCACGTCCGGGGGGTCGCCGCATATGGCCCGCAGGGCCTCCACGGGGTCGGTGTACAGCTTGTCAATGAAAAACCCCAGGTCCTTCCAGTCTATGCTTTCCCGAAGCACCGCGGCGCTCCAGGGCTCGTCGTCTATCAATACGATGCGGTACATACGCTCACCCCCGGCAGAATATTTTGACACTTCCATCATAGCAAAAACACATAAAAAGTCAAGTCATAATCGGTCGTACTTTGGCGAATATGTGAATAATTTGCAAACGAATCTGAACATTTTACATGTTTTAAGAAGAATTTACCCACTATAATGAAGCCATACCGGACCCACACACTACAGAAAAACTAGGAGGCATGAACATGAAAACAAGAAAGCTCAGCGCCCTGCTGGCGCTGGTACTGGCCCTGGCGCTTGTGCTCACCGGCTGCTCCGGCGGCTCCACCAGCTCTGCGGGCAGCACCCCGGCGGACCAGTCGAAAACCTCCGCCCCGGAAAGCTCTGAGGCAAAGGCCCCTGAGAGCTCTGCGGCCAAAGAGCCCGCCTCTGCCCCAGAGGAGAGCGAGCCCGAGGCCCAGGCCGCCGGCGGCACCCTGCGCATGGGCGCCTATGTGCTGGACACCCAGATGTCCAACAAGAGCCCCTTCGCCACCTCCGGCACTTTCGGCGACATGCTGGACATCCTCTATGAGCCGCTTCTCACCTTCAACGAGAAGAAGGGCCAGCTGGAGCCGGCTTTGGCCAATGAGTACAGCTGGAACGACGACTTCACGGAGCTGACCTTCACCATCAACCCCGACGTGAAGTGGCACGACGGCGCCGCCTTCTCCGCAGAGGACGTGGCCTACACCATGCAGGTTCTCAAAGACGTGCCCACCTTCGACCAGTATGCCCTGTGGGGCAAGCTGACGGAAGTGAAGGCCGACGGGGACAAGGTGGTCTTCGTCACCAGCCAGTCCTTTACCTCCCTGCCCCAGTACCTTTCCAAGGTGCGCATCGTGCCCAAGCACATTTGGGAAGGGGAAGACGCGGAGAATTTTGTGAACGAGACCCCTGTGGGCACCGGGCCCTTCGCCTGGGAGAAGTACACCGTGGGCACCTCCGTAGAGCTCGCCGCTTTCAAGGATTACTGGAACGGCGCGCCCAAGGTGGACAAGATGCTCATCGTGCTGTACAACACCGCCCCCAACACCACCCTGGGCCTCTTAAACGGCGAGATCGACTGCACCACCGGCACCATCGCCATGTCCAGCATCCCAGAGTTTACCTCTAAGGAATTCGCCCAGATGGACATCTACGCGGGCCTTGGCAACTTCTCTGTGCTGATGAACCACGAAAACGAGCTGCTCGCCGACGTGGCCGTGCGCAAGGCCATGGCTATGGCCATCAACCAGCCGGAGCTCATCTCCCGCGGCGAGTATAACGGCGTCATGCCCACCAGCGTGGGCTGGCTGCCGGACCTTTTCGGCGACTACGTAAATGAAGACGCCAAGGACTCCCTGCAGTTTGACCTGGAGGCCGCCCAGAAGGTGCTGGAGGACGCCGGCTACACCAAGGGCGACGACGGCATCTACCAGAAAGACGGCAAGCGCCTGTCCTTTACCTACCACAACGCCTCCGGCGCCCCTGCCCAGCAGATGGAGGCCGGCATGATCCAGCAGTGGCTTCTGAACCTGGGCGTGGAGATCATCCCCAAGCTGGCCACCTGGCCCGAGCTGACGAGCCTGGCCCAGACCGGCAAATACGACCTTCTGCAGATGGGCATCAACTTCCCGCCGGACCCCTACGCGGCCCTCAACAGCTGCTTTAACTCCGCTATGACCGCCCCCACCGGCGAGAGCACCCCGGGCCTCAACTACTTCCGCTACCGCAGCGAAGAGATGGACGGCCTTCTGGAGCAGGCCTCTGGCGAGACCGACGAAGGGAAGCTCAAGGACCTTTACTATCAGATACAGGATGTGCTGGCAAAGGACTACGTATTCCTGCCCATGTACAATTCCAGCGGCCATATCCCCTATTACGACGGCGCCTCTGTGACCGGCTGGACGGACTACGAGGCCTCTGTAAAGAGCAACCGCAACCTCATCAACGTGCGGCCCGTGGGCTGAGCCCCGGCGGCGTTTTGGGAAAATTAGAATATAGGTGAAACCGGAAAGCAAGAGGATATTCCTGACAGCTGGGAGTATCCTCTGTTTTCCAGAAGGAGGAGGAAAAGCTTGAAAGGCATAACGGTAAAATATGTGTGCAAGCGCTTTTTCAGCGCCCTGTTCACCCTGTGGGTGGCGCTCACCTTCAATTTCCTGCTGCCCCGCATGATGGGCGGCGACCCGGCGGAGTTTTTGGCCTCTCAGACGGCCCTGGGCTCGGCGGAATACGCCCAGCAGGTGCGCGAGCAGTTCGGCCTGGACAAGAGCGTCTTCGAGCAGTACATCCGCTACCTGGGGGGGCTTGTGCGGGGGGACCTGGGGGTGTCTTACACCAACTTCCCCATCCCCGTCACAGAGATCATTACCCAGGCCATCCCCTGGACGCTGCTGGTGGTGCTTGTCTCCACCCTGCTGTCCTTCCTCATCGCCTGGATCATCGGCACCCTGGCGGCCCTGAAGAAGGGCTCCTGGTTCGATAACCTGGCGGTGGGCACGTCCTTTTACATCCAGTCCATCCCCTATTTCTGGGTGGGCATGCTGCTGGTGATGGGCTTAGGGTACCACCTGGGGTGGTTCCCCATGGGCCACGCCATGACCCCCGGGGCAGAGCTTTCCAGCTTCTGGGCAAAGGCCGGGAACATCGCCTACCACGCCTGCCTGCCAGTCCTGTCCCTGGTCATCGTGTCTTTAGCCGGGCGCATGATCATGATGCGCAGCAACATCCTGCAGGTGTTTTCAGAGGACTACATCGTGCTGGCCCAGGCAAAGGGCCTGCGGCGGGGGAAGATACTGACAAAGTACGCCCTGCGCAACGCCCTGCTGCCCTCCTTCACCGGGCTCATGCTCAGCCTGGGCCAGGCGGTGGGGGGCGCCATCGCCACCGAGATCATCTTCTCTTACCCCGGCATTGGCCTCACCATCATGAACGCCATCCTGAGCCACGACTACCCCCTGGTGCAGGGGTGCTTCGCCATTATCGCCCTGAGCGTGGTGGCCATCAACTTCCTGGCGGACCTGATCTACCCGCTGATAGACCCCCGGGTATCCCTGGACTGAGAAAGGAGCGCAGGTATCTATGAAAAAAGAAACGGCGGCAAGGCAGAAGTCAGACGGCTACCTGATGCTGGAAAAATACCTACTGAAAAACACCCGGGCCAAGGCAGGGCTCCTCATCCTGCTGTTTTTCGCCCTGGTGGCCATCTTCGCCCCCCTGATAGCCCCCTACGAGCCCAAGGACATCAGCTTTATGCCCTGGGAAAAGCCCTCTCTGGCCCACCCCCTGGGGGTGAACAGCTACGGGCAGGACATCTTCTCTCAGGTGGTGTACGGCACCCAGGTGACCATGGCCGTAGGCGTCATGGCCGGGCTGCTCACCAGCTTCATCGGCATCTTCGTGGGGCTTTTGGCAGGCTACAAGGGGGGCCGCACCGGCGAAGTGCTCATGCGCATCGTAGACGTGTTCCTGGTGGTGCCCACCCTGGCCTTTATGATCGTGCTGGCGGCGTTTTTGCCCAGCATGGGCATCTGGAACCTCATCATCATCATCGGCGGCCTCAACTGGCTGTGGATGGCCCGCAGCATCCGCTCTCAGACCCTTTCGGAGGCCAGGCGGGAGTATGTGGACGCGGCCAAGGTGCAGGGCATGGGCACGCTGGAGATCATGTTCCGGGAAATACTGCCCAACATCATCCCCGTGGTCACGGCCAACATGGTGATGGTCATCACCTCCGCCATGCTGACGGAGGCCACCCTGAGCTTTCTGGGCCTGGGGGACCCCTCCCTCATCAGCTGGGGGCAGATGCTCTCCGTGTCCTTTGACAACAACGCCATTTTGTACAACGCCTGGTGGTGGATGCTGCCCCCGGGCCTGTGCATCGCCACATTGGGCTTCAGCTTTATGCTCATCGGCAACTCCTTCCTGGATATTTACGCCAACGACCGGGGCGGCGCCGTGAAGCTGTAACGGGGAAAGGATGGGAAAAATGGAAAACCGGGAAATCGTATTGTCTGTGAAAGACCTCAACGTCCGCTACACCGCGGACCGGGGGGAGGTGCAGGCCGTGACAAACGTGAGCTTCGACATCCACAAGGGCGAGTTCTTCGGCCTTGCGGGAGAGTCGGGCTGCGGCAAGTCTACGGTGGCCTTCTCCATCATGCAGCTCTTGAAGGGCGCGGCCCGCATAGCCGGGGGCTCTATCCAGTTTAACGGCAGGAACGTGCTGGCCTTCACGAAAGAAGAGTTGCGCACCTTCCGCTGGGAAAAGTCCTCTATGGTGCTGCAGAGCGCCATGAACAACTTAAACCCTGTGGTCACCATCGGCAGCCAGCTGATGGACGCCATACTGGCCCACGAGGCCCTGCCCCGCAGGGCCGCCCAGGAGCGGGCCCGGGAGCTTCTGAAGCTTGTGAACATCGACCCCGCCCGCATCAAGGCATACCCCCACGAGCTCTCCGGCGGCATGCGCCAGCGGGTGGTCATCGCCATGGCCCTGGCGCTCAGGCCGGACCTTGTGATATTCGACGAGCCCACCACCGCCCTGGACGTAGTGGTGCAGTACAACATCATCCGCCGCATACAAGAGCTGAAAAGGCGCATGGGCTTCTCTGTGCTGTTCATCACCCACGACCTGCCCCTGATGCTGGAGATGTGCGACCGCATCGCCATCATGTACGCCGGGCGCATGGCGGAGATCGCCCCTGTGGAAAGGCTCCTGGAGGGCGGGGCCCACCCCTACACCCGGGGGCTTCTGCAGGCGTTCCCCTCTTTGGTGGGGCCCCGCAAAGAGCTGCGGGGCATACCCGGCAGCGTACCGGACCTTATCACCCCGCCCGCCGGGTGCCTGTTCTATGAGCGCTGCGCCCACCGGCAGGAGGACTGCCTGCTGGCCCCCCCGGCCCTGGAGGACCTGGGCGGGGGCCACAGCTGCGCCTGCCGCCACATGCTTTCGAAGGAGGTAGGGTAAATGGAAAACGCCGCGGTAAAATTTGACCATGTGAAAAAATACTTTGGGAAGCGCCAGGGGCTTTTCGGCAAAACCAGTCTGAAGGCCGTAGACGACGTGAGCTTCGAGATACAAAAGGGGGAGATACTGGCGGTGGTGGGAGAGTCCGGCTGCGGGAAATCCACCATGGCGAAAATGCTGTGCAAGGTCTATGAGCCCACAGAGGGCAGCATCTATGTAAATGGCATGGACGTGACCGGCCACACGAAAAAGAAGGAGGTCAAGCGCTTCCGCAAGGAGGTGCAGATGATCTTCCAGGACCCCTTCGGGTCCTTAAACCCCGCCCATAAAGTAAGCCATATCGTGGGCCGGGCCGTAGAGCTGCACTACCCGGAGCTCACGAGGGCCCAGGTGCGCGAGCGCGTGGTAGAGCTCTTTGAGACCGTGGGCCTCACCCCCGCCGCAGACTTTATGGAAAAGCACCCCAACCAGCTTTCCGGCGGGCAGCGGCAGCGCATCGTCATTGCCCGGGCCCTGGCGGTGAAGCCTTCCATCCTGGTGGCCGACGAGCCCACCTCCATGCTGGACGTGTCCATCGGCATCGACATCATGAACCTGATGATAGACCTGCAGAAGAAGGAGGGCCTCACCTACCTTTACATCACCCACAACCTGGCCTCCGCCCGGTACATGGCCGACCGCATGGTGGTCATGTACGCCGGCAGCTGCGTAGAGCAGGGCAGCACCGACGGCATCATAGAGAGCCCCCTGCACCCCTACACCGTGCTGCTGCTTTCCAGCACCCCAGAGCCCTTCCGGGAGGAGAAGCTGGAGATACACGCCGCCGAGGACCTGCCCGATTTGACCGGGGACATGAACCAATGCCCCTTCTCCGGCCGCTGCCCCCGGGCCTCGGACCGCTGCCGCCGGGAGAAACCGGGGACCTATATCATAGGGGACCGGCAGGTAAAATGCTTTTTGTATGAGCACGCCAAAGAGGGGGACGGCCCCTTGGTGGACGTGTCTATTTACCAGGGAAAGGAGCTGTGAGCAATGGCAAAGAAGCCTAATTTCATTGTTATCATGACAGACGACCAGGGGTACGGGGACCTTTCCTGCATGGGAAGCCCGGACTTTGTCACCCCCCATATCGACAGCCTGGCCGCTTCCGGGGCCCGGTTTACAGACTGGTACTCCGGCAGCCCCGTGTGCTCGCCCTCCAGGGCCTGCCTGCTCACGGGCCGCTATCCCGGAAACGCCGGGGTGCGGGCCATCCTGGCCGGGCACCGGAAGGCCTCGGGCCTGACGCCCAAGACGCCTACCATCGCCGCGGCCCTAAAGGAGCAGGGGTACAAGACCTCATTGGTTGGGAAATGGCACCTGGGCCTTAAAGAGGAGTGCCGCCCCAACCAGAACGGCTTCGACAGCTTCTACGGCTTCATGGCCGGGTGCGTGGACTACTACTCCCATATCTTCTACTGGGGCATGGCGGACGGCCGCACCGACCCCACCCACGACCTGTGGGAAAACGAAAAGGAGGTGCGGGAAAACGGCCGCTATATGACGGAGCTCATCACCGAGAAGGCCGTAGAGAGCATACGGGGCCACGCCGGGAGGGAGGAGCCCTTCTTCCTCTACGTGGGCTACAACGCCCCCCACTACCCCATGCACGCCCCGGAAAAATACATGGCCCGCTTCGCCCACCTGCCCTGGGACCGGCAGGTAATGGCCGCCATGATCTCCGCCGTGGACGACGGGGTGGGGGAAATTTTAGCGGAGCTCAAGCGCTGCGGGCAGTATGAGAACACCTGCGTCTTCTTCCAAAGCGACAACGGCCCCTCCCGGGAATCCCGCAACTGGCTGGACGGCACCCCCGACCCCTACTACGGCGGCCAGACCGGGGGCTTCAAGGGCCACAAGTACAGCCTCTTTGAGGGGGGCGTGCGGGTGCCCGGCATCTTTTCCTGGCCAGGGGTCATCCCCCCGGGGCAGGTCATCTCAGAGCCCTGCGGCGCTATGGACGTATTCCCCACCCTGCTTTCCTGGGCCGGGGGCGACCCGGGACGGTATGCTTTAGACGGCAGCCCCCTGCAAAAAGTGCTCACCCAAGGGGGGAAGAGCCCCCACGAGGACATCTTCTGGGAGATGGAGGGCCAGACCGCTGTGCGCCACGGCAAATATAAGCTGGTATTAAACGGCGTGCTGGTAGAGGGCGAGCCTGCGCAGGACCCGGTGTTCCTCTCGGACCTGGAGGCGGACCCCGGGGAGACGCGGAACCTCGCCGGGGAACTGCCGGAGCTCACAAGGGAGCTTACGGAAAAGGCCCTTGCGTGGCGGGCGGCCCTGGAGAAGAACTGGGACGAAAACTTCGCCGCCAACTACACCCTGGCCTAGGCCCTTTCGGCCCGGCCCATTCACAACAGACAGGAGGACTACTATGCGCGCGATCATGGTCATGTTCGATTCCCTCAACCGCCACATGCTGGAGGCCTACGGCTGTACGGAATCGCTTACCCCCAATTTCCTGCGCCTGCAGCAGCGCACGGCACAGTTTGAAAGCTGCTACGCGGGCAGCCTGCCCTGCATGCCCGCCCGGCGGGAGCTGCACACGGGCCGGTATAATTTCCTGCACAGAAGCTGGGGGCCTATAGAGCCCTATGACGACTCTATGCCCCAGCTGCTGTGGGAGAACGGCGTACACTCCCATCTCATCAGCGACCACGGCCACTACTGGGAGGACGGCGGCGCCACCTACCACACCCGCTACGCCACCTGGGAGAACTTCCGGGGCCAGGAGGGCGACCGGTGGAAGGCCCTGGTGGGCGGCGCGGAGGACCAGGACCCCAACCTCATTTCCTTCGACGGCTACCGGGGCCGGCTCTACCGCCAGGACGTGGTGAACCGCACCTTTATGCAGAAGGAGGAGGACCACCCCCAGGTCAAGTGCTTCGACGCGGGCATCGACTTTCTGCGCCGGAATAAGGACGCGGACCGGTGGTTCCTGCAGATAGAATGCTTTGACCCGCACGAGCCCTTCTTCACCTATGACAAGTATAAGGACCTGTACCCCACAGAGTACGCGGGCAAGCGCTTCGACTGGCCGGACTACGCCATGGTGAAGGAATCCCCGGAGGAGGTGGCGGAGGGCAGGCGCAATTACAAGGCCCTGCTTTCCATGTGCGACGCCCAGCTGGGCCGGGTGCTGGACATCATGGACGAGCAGGACATGTGGAAGGACACCATGCTCATCGTAAACACCGACCACGGCTACATGCTGGGAGAGCACGGCTATTGGGCCAAAAACTACATGCCCCTTTACGAGGAGGTCAGCCATATCCCCCTGTTCATCTGGGACCCCCGCTGGGGGGTGAAGGGAGAAAAGCGCCAGGCCCTGGTGCAGACCATCGACCTGCCCGTGACGCTGCTGGGCTTCTTTGGCATACCCGTGCCAAAGGACATGCTGGGCAAGGACCTGGGCGCCCTGCTGCAACGGGAGCAGCCCCTGCGGGAGGCGGTGCTTTTCGGCATACACGGCGGGCTTCTCTGCTGCACAGACGGGCGCTATGTGCTCATGAAGGCCCCCGCCGCCCCAGAGAACCAGCCCCTCTACGAGTACACCATGATGCCCGCCCACATGGCCAGCTTCTTCAGCCTGGAGTCCCTGCGGTCTATGGAACGGCACGACGCCTTCTCCTTTACAAAGGGCGCGCCCCTTATGCGGCTGGAGGCGGACGGCAACTTCGGCGGGGGCCACGGCTACGGCGACCTGCTCTTTGACCTGCAGGCCGACCCCCGCCAGGAACACCCCCTGGAGGACGCGGCCCAGAAGGCCCGGCTGGAGGCCCTTATGAAAGCGCTGCTGAAGGAAAACGACGCGCCGCAGGAGCAGTTTGAGCGCCTGGGGCTGGACTGAGCCCTCCCCCCCTTTTCCAAAAAAAACCGTCCCCTCCTTGACATTATTCCCCAAAAGAAGTACCATAGCTTTAAGAAACTTTGGACAAGGAAGACTGGATATGAAAAAGTTTGTATCGCTGGTGCTGGCCGCGGCCCTGCTCTTTTTGGCGGCGCCCGGGGCCCTGGCGGCAAAGGACGGCCTGGCCTACGCCTCGACCCAGAAGGTGGAGGTGGACGGCCGGCACGTGGAGTTTCAGATGTACGCCCAGAAGGACGCCTACGGAAACGACACCAACTACGTGAAGCTGCGGGACGTGGCCCATGTCTTAAACGGCACGGGGGCCCAGTTTTCGGTGGAGTATAACCCCTATCTGGGGCTCATCGGCATCACCACCGGCCGCCCCTACACGAACCTGGGCACAGAAATGACCACCCCCTTCTCCGGCAACCGGAACTGCCTGGGCGGCTACTGCCTGCTGGTGGTGGACGGGGCCTTGGCGGAGACCGAGGCCATCCTCTTGCAGGACGACGCGGGCGGCGGGTACACCTACCTGAAGCTGCGGGACCTTGGGGTCCTTCTGGGCTTTCTGGTGGACTGGACGCCCCAGCGGGGCGTCATCGTGAAGACAGACGCCCAGATGCCCCCCACGCCTACCCCCACGCCTACCCCCACTCCCACTCCTACACCCACGCCTACTCCTACGCCGGGCCCTCAGCCTTCTACCGAGCAGCTGACTGCCGAAGTGGTGCGGCTGGTGAACGTAGAGCGCGCCAAGGAGGGCCTGCCCCCCTTGAGCACCTATGACAGCCTGACAGCCGCCGCCCAGCTGCGGGCCCCAGAGATTGCCGTCAGCTTCTTCCACGACCGGCCGGACGGGTCTTCCTGCTTCACAGCCCTGGACGAGACCGGCGCGAAGCAGGGCGTATATACCAGCGGAGAAAACATCGCCGCCGGCAGCAGCACAGCCGCCGCCACGGTGAAGCAGTGGATGGAATCCCCCGGCCACCGGGCCAACATCTTAAACCCCAGCTTCACCCACATCGGCGTAGGGTACGTCTACGCGCCAAACAGCATGTACCGGCACTACTGGGTGCAGATGTTCGTGGAGAAGAATTAAGACGCGAAAACCAAAAGAGCGGAGGGTACAGCCCTCCGCTCTTTCCTTTATTGCCTTCTTATTCCCCGGCCACCGCCAGCATCAGCTTGATGCGGTTCTCCTGGTTCACCTTGGTGGCGCTGGGGTCGTAGTCGATGGGCACGATGTTGGCCCGGGGGTAGAGGCTCTTGACTTTGCGTATCATGCCCTTGCCCACGATGTGGTTGGGAAGGCACCCAAAGGGCTGGGTGCACACCACGTTTTCATAGCCGTTTTCGATGAGCTCCATCATCTCCGCAGTCAGCAGCCACCCCTCGCCCATCTTGCAGCCGTAGCCGATGACCTTCCCGGCCAGCTCCTTCAAGTGGGAGTAGGGCGACGGCGCCACGAACTGGGGGTATTTCTTCACAGCGGCAATCAGGTCCGCCTCGAACTTCGTAAAATACCACTTGAGCAGGGTGCACACCTGCTTCTTGGCGCTGCTGCCCCCGTAAAGGCGTATGTCTTCCAGGCGGTTATCCACCTTGAAGATCATGAACCCTACGATGCCCGGGGTCATGACCTCGCACCCCTGCTGGAAAAGGAACTCCTCCAGGCCGTTATTGGCAAGGGGCGAGTACTTCACGTATATCTCCCCCACAATGCCCACCCGGGTCTTAGGACCCCTTTCCTGGGGGAGCTCCGCAAAGGACCGGGTGATTTCGTCGAAATAGGCGTGCACCTCCCGCTGGGTAAAGGCCCGGTTCTCTTCAAAGAGCTTTGTCAGCCGCAGTATCCAGTCCCGCACCAGCTGGTCGCTGGCGCCGGGGGTGGTCTCATAGGGCTTTACCTGGTTTTTCAGCAGCATCAGCAGGTCCCCGTAGGTCAGGGCGGCAATGGCCCGGCGCAGCAGGGGCAGGGTGATCTTGAACCCGCTGTTCGACTCAAGGCCCGACAAATTAAGAGAGATCACCGGGATAAAATCCAGCCCGTCCTTGCGCAGGGCCTTGCGCAGCAGGTGTATGTAGTTGGAGGCCCGGCACCCGCCGCCGGTCTGGGTCATGATAAGGGCCACCTTGTGCAGGTCGTACCGGCCGCTGTGCAGGGCGTGCATCAGCTGGCCGATGGACAGAAGCGCCGGGTAGCAGGTGTCGTTGTGCACGTATTTAAGGCCCTCGTCCACGATCTCCCGGCCTGTGGTGCGCAATAGCTCTATCTTATACCCGAAGCTCTCCAGCACATTCTTGATGAGTTCAAAGTGGATAGGGGCCATGTTAGGCGTCAGAATGGTGTATTCCTTTTTCATTTCCCGGGTGAATTCCACCCGGCCCGTGTTTTCCATTTCTGTCCCCTCCTTCAGTTTCCCAGGCCCAGGGCGGCAAAGAGGCTTCGCATACGGATGCGCACCGCGCCCAGGTTGGTGATCTCGTCGATCTTGATCTGCGTGTAGATGCGGTCCCCGCTTTCCAGAATGGAGCGCACTTCGTCTCCCGTTATGGCGTCCACCCCGCAGCCAAAGGACACCAGCTGCACCAGGTTCATCCGCTTGTCCTTACTGTCCACCACGAACTTGGCCGCGGCGTACAGGCGAGCGTGGTAGGTCCACTGGTTTAAGACCCCGGTCTTGAACTTCTCCACCCCGCCGCTTACGGCGTCCTCGGTGACCACCGCCGCCCCGCACTCGCAGATGAGCTGGTCGATGCCGTGGTTGATCTCCGGGTCTAGGTGGTACGGCCGCCCGGATAAGATCACTACGGGCAGGTTTTCTTCCCTGGCCTTTTGCAGGTACTCCCGGCCCATATCCCGCACGCGCTGCATGTAGGCCTCGTACTCGGCGTAGGCGGCCTTGGCCGCGTCCTTTATCTCCCCCAGGGGGATCTTGGGGAAGTACTTTTCCAGTATCCCCTGCATCTTTTTGGGGAAGTCCTTGGGCCGGTGGATGCCCACGTAGTCGTAGATGTACTTTACCTTCGACAGGGCCCGGACGTTTGCGTCCAGCACCTCGGGGTAATAGGCCACCACGGGGCAGTTATAGTGGTTGTCGCCCTTGTGCTCGTTGACGTTGTAGCTCATGCAGGGGTAGAAGATGGCGTCGCACCCGCTCTCCAGAAGGGCCTCTATGTGCCCGTGGAGAAGCTTCGCCGGGTAGCAGACGGTGTCGGAGGGGATGGTGTGCTGGCCCTTGAAATAAAGCTGCCGGGTAGACTCGGGGCTTCTCTCCACCTTAAAGTCCAGCCGGGTGAAGAAAGTGTGCCAGAAGGGGTAGAGCTCGAACATATTGAGCCCCATGGGTATGCCGATGCGCCCCCTGCTCCCTTGTGCCGGGGCGTAAGAGGCCAGCAGGTGCTTTTTGTAGTCGTAAAGGTTATACCGGGCGGCGACGTTTTCCTTTTTCAGGGGCTTGTCGCAGCGGTTGCCGGCAATGAAGCGGGAGCCGTTTGCGAAGGTGTTCACGGTCAGGCGGCAGTGGTTCTGGCAGCCATTGCAGGTGACGGCATTTACTTCGTGGGTGAATTTCTCCAGCTCCTCCGGCCCCAGGATGGCGCTCTCCCCCGGCCCCTTTTCCTGGGCGTACAGGGCCGCCCCGTAGGCGCCCATGAGCCCCGAGACAGAGGGCCGCGTCACATACTGGCCTATCTCCTTCTCAAAGGCCCTGAGCACCGCGTCGTTTAAGAAGGTGCCCCCCTGCACCACAATGTGCCTGCCAAGGCTCCTGGCGTCCGTGACCCGGATGACCTTATACAGGGCGTTCTTCACCACGCTCATGGAGAGCCCGGCGGAGATATTTTCAATAGAGGCCCCGTCCTTCTGGGCCTGCTTTACAGAGGAATTCATGAACACCGTGCACCGGGAGCCCAGGTCCACCGGGTTCTCGGCAAAGAGGCCGCATTTGGCGAAGTCCGCCATCTCGTAGCCCAGGGCCCCGGCGAAGGTCTGCAGAAAGGACCCGCAGCCCGAGGAGCAGGCCTCGTTTAAGAAAATATTGTCAATGGCCCCGTTCTTTATCTTGAAGCACTTGATGTCCTGCCCGCCGATGTCGATGATAAAGTCCACATCCGGCTCGAACTTTTTGGCGGCGGTAAAGTGGGCGATGGTCTCCACCACCCCCAGGTCCAGGGAGAAGGCGTTCTTGATGATCTCCTCCCCGTAGCCCGTAGAGGCCGCGGCCTTTATTCTGATATGGGGGAACTTCCGGTACAGGTCCTGCAGAAACTCCCTGACTAAGGGCACCGGGTTCCCGGAATTGGGCAGATAGCGGGAGAAGACGATCTCCTGCTTTTCATTTACCGCCACGGCCTTTACCGTGGTAGAGCCCGCGTCGATGCCTATGTAAGCCGCGCCGTCCTCCCCCAGGGGGGCTTGGGTCTCCACCCGGTGCTTCTCGTGGCGGGCGATGAATTCCTCGTACTCCTCCTGGTCGTGAAAGAGCGCAAGGCCGCTCTGGTAGCTGCGGCTGGAGCTGTAGCCCTTGATCTTCCCGGTCATCTCCTCCAGGTCGAACTCCTCCGCCTGAGGCGAGAGAGCCGCCCCGGCCGCCACGTAGTAAAGGGAGTTTTCCGGGCACACGCCCGTGACCTCCAGTATCCTGTCAAAGGCCTCCCGCAGGCGGGGCAGAAAAGTCAGGGGCCCGCCCAGGTACACCACGTTCCCCTCTATCTCCCGCCCCTGGGCCAGCCCCGCGATGGTCTGGTTCACCACCGCCGTAAGGATGCTCTGGGCAATGTCGTTCTTCTGCACGCCCTGGTTTAAGAGCGCCTGTATGTCGGACTTTGCGAACACCCCGCACCGGGAGGCGATGCTGTAGGACCGGGTGCTCTCCCCGGCGATCTCCCCCAGCTCCCCGGGGGTCAGGCCCAAAAGGGTGGCCATCTGGTCAATAAAGGCCCCCGTCCCCCCGGCGCAGGAGCCGTTCATGCGCACCTCCATAGACCCGGAAAGGAACAATATCTTCGCGTCCTCCCCGCCCAGCTCTATGACTACGTCGGCCTGGGGCAGGTATTTCTTCACGGCGGTGCGGGTGGCGTACACCTCCTGCACAAAGGGGATGCCCAGGTCCTCCGCCAGCCCCATGCCGGCCGAGCCCGATATGCACAGCCCCGCCCTCTTTTCCTGCGGGAACCGCTCCCGTATCCTCGAAAGCATGCCCGAGGCCTTTTCCGGTATCTGTGAAAAATGCCGCTCATATTCCTGAAAGACCACCTGGCCGTCTTCCCCGTACACCAGGCATTTCAGCGTCGTAGACCCTACATCCAAACCGATTCCCATACTTCACCTGGCCCTTTCTCCTGCAAACCCGATTTGATGTCTAGTATATCATTTTTCGACAGAAAAAGCAACCGATTTCCCTTTAACATTCCTTAACAATCCTTACCAAATGATACTTCTGTCCGGGAAGATTTATGTGACAAAAAGGAAGAGCCGGCAGAAAACTCCGCCGGCCCTTCCTTTGCCGTTCTGTTTCTTTTTACCCGATAGGCTCGAAATCCGCCGGGCCGTGCTTGCACAGGGGGCATACGTAGTCGTCGGGCAGTTCGTCGCCCTCATAGACGTAGCCGCACACCTTGCACACCCAGCCCTTCTTGCCCTCCAGCTGGGGCTTGGGCTTTACGTTATTCTGGTAGTAGGTGTAGGTCATGGTCTCGCCCGAGTTTATCACCCGGGCCTCCGTTACGCTGCAGATGAACATGCCGTGGGTGTCCAGGTCTACGTACTGCTCCACCTTCAGGGACATGAAGGAGTTGATGAACCGGGACAGGAACACAAGGCCGTTGTCAGAGCGCAGCACCGTTTCGCCTGCGAACTTGTCCGCCGCCCGGCCGCTCTGGAAGCCGAAGTTCTCAAAGACAGAGAAGGGCGCGTCCTGAGAGAGGCAGTTGATGTTCATCTTGCCGGTCTGCTTGATGATGTGGTGGGAGTAGTTCTCCTTATTGATGGTGACGGCGATGCGGTTGGGGGTGTTGGTCACCTGGGTCACGGTGTTGACAATGAGGCCGTTGTCCTTCTTGCCGTCGCTGCTGGTGATCACATACAGGCCGTAGCCGATGTTAAAGAGGGCCGACATGTCGTTCTTGTCTGCCGTCTCGTCCCGCTGGGCCAGGTAGTCCCGGCACAGTTCATTGGCCAGGGCCTCCAGCTTCTCGCTGCTCTCGGCGTTCAGGGCTGAGCGGATGGTCACGGTGGGCTCGGCTATCGTCAGCTTCTTGGACTTCTCGAACATCCCCTTCATGACCCGGGCGGCCATGGGGGCCCAGGTGCCGTTTTCTATAAAGGCCACGGTGCGGTTCTGGTAGTTGCGCTCGGTCAGGTGGTTGATGAAGGTGCGCATAAAGGGGAAGATCTCCGCGTTGTAGGTGGTGGTGGCCAGCACCAGCTTGTTATAGCGGAAGGCGTCCTCCACGGCCTCGGCCATGTCGCAGCGGGCCAGGTCGAACACAGACACCTTGGGGCAGCCCTTCTGCCGCAGCTTCTCGGCAAACTGCTCTACCGCCCGGCGGGTGTTGCCGTACACAGAGGTATAGGCAATCACAATGCCCTCGCTCTCCGGGGTGTAAGAGGACCAGAGGTCGTACTTCTTGATATAATGGCCCAGGTTTTCCTTGAGCACAGGGCCATGGGTGGGGCAGATAATCTGAATGT
>CANRZD010000030.1 GCA_947644325.1 uncultured Clostridia bacterium | reverse complement strand
CAAGGCCCTGCAAATCTATGCCTCCCGCCAGCGGCGCTTTGGCGGCGTGTGAGGGCAAATGAAAAAGGGGTGCGCATATGAAGCAGCGCGTTCTTTCCGGAGCTATCCTTACCGTCTTTCTGGCGGCCATCATCCTGTTCGACAAGACCTTCCCGCTGGCCCTGAACATCGCGGTGGCCATCATAGCGGCCATGGCGGTCTTCGAGCTGGGCAAGGCCCTGGGGCTGGAGAGGAAGCGGGCCATTTTCTGGCCGTCCCTCGTGGCGGCCGCGGCGGTGCCCTTCTGTGTGGGCCGGGACCTGTTTCTGGTCTACGCCCTTTATACCTTTGTGATTTGCTGCTGCATGCTGGCCTGCCATAAAGAGGTCAGCTTCAAGGACGTTTTCGTGCAGTACAGCATGGTGGTGCTCATCCCCTGCGCCCTGCACAGCCTGGTGCTTTTAAGAGAGCTGGGGGGCGGCCACGGGATGTTCTGCGTGCTCATTGCGGTGTTCTCCGCCTGGGCGGCGGACGTGGGGGCCTTCTTTGCGGGCACCTTCTTCGGCCGGCACAAGCTGTGCCCTGAGATAAGCCCCAAAAAGACCGTGGAAGGCGCTGTGGGCGGCCTCGTCCTCAATGTGCTGACGGCGGTGCTGTGCGGGGTGTTTTTCCAGCGGGTCTACCATTTGGGGCAGGTGCAGGTGAATTATCTGGCCCTGTTCCTCATCGGCTTTCTGGGCGCCTTCGTCTCCATCGTGGGGGATTTGAGCTTCTCCCTTATCAAGCGCAGCTGCCACATCAAGGACTTCGGCCAGGTCATCCCCGGCCACGGCGGCATTCTGGACCGCTTCGACAGCGTCATCTTTACCGCACCCTTTGTCTATCTTCTGGTGAGCTTTCTGCCCATCGTCGGGTGATCTGAATCGTGAAAAATCGTATCCCCTCGCAGTGCGGGGGGATAGTTCTGCTAAAATACGGCCTTCGGGCATACACTAAAAGGAGGGATGGGCTGTGAAGCTTTCCCTGTTAGGGTCCACGGGCTCTATCGGCACACAGGCGCTGAAGGTGGTGGAGGGTCTGAATCAAGAGGGGTCCTTCCCGGTTTCCATAGAGGTCCTGGCCGCCCGCTCCAACGTGCGGCTTTTAGAGCAGCAGGCCCGGGCCTTTCGCCCCAAGGCCGCGGCCCTCTTTGACGAAGCCGCCGCCAAGGACTTCAAGGACCGCACCCGGGACATGGACATCCAAGTGCTCTCGGGGCCTGATGGCCTCTGCGAAGCCGCCGCCTGGGAGACGGCGGACACCACCCTCAATTCCGTGGTGGGCATGGTGGGGCTGCGGCCCACCATGGCGGCCATAAAGGCCAAAAAGAAGCTGGCCCTAGCCAACAAAGAGACCCTGGTGGCCGGGGGCAGCCTGGTCATGGAAGCCGCCCGGGAAAACGGCGTGGACATCCTGCCGGTGGACAGCGAGCATTCGGCGGTGTTCCAGTGCCTGCAGGGAAGCCCCGGGAAAGGGGCCCTCAAGCGTATTATCCTCACGGCCTCTGGGGGGCCCTTCTTCGGGTGGGAGAAGGAGCGCCTGCAGGCGGTGACCCCGCAGCAGGCCCTGCGCCACCCCAACTGGAGCATGGGGGCGAAGATCACCATCGATTGCGCTACCATGATGAACAAGGGCCTGGAGGTCATAGAGGCGGCGTGGCTTTTCGGCCTGCCGGCGGAGAAGATCGGCGTGGTGGTGCACAGGGAGAGCATCGTGCACTCTATGATAGAGTACGTGGATAACGGCGTCATGGCCCAGCTGGGCACGCCGGACATGTGTTTGCCCATCCAGTACGCGCTGACGTACCCCCGGCGGCTGCCCAGCCCCTCGGCCCCTCTGGACCTTGCGGCCCTGGGGAAGCTCACCTTTTTTGAGCCAGACCTGGAGAACTTCCCCTGCCTGGGGGTGTGCATAGAGGCCCTGAAGCGGGGAGGCCTTGTGCCCGCGGCGGCAAACGGCGCCAACGAGGCGGTGGTGCAGCTGTTTTTAGAGGGGCGCATCGGGTTTATGGATATCCCCCGCCTTGTAAAGGAGGCGGCGGACCGCCAGCCCGCTGGGGCCCCCTCTCAGATAGAAGAGGTGCTGGAGGCCGACCGGGCCGCCCGCCAGTGGGTGCGAAAGGCCATAGGCCAGACAGAATAAGAAAGGGGCGGATACCTTGCAGATCTTAATGGGAGCGGCGCTGATCCTCATAGGGGTCCTGCTGTTCGGGTTTATCATCTTTTTTCACGAATTGGGCCACTTTTTGCTGGCAAAGGCGGCGAAAATACGGGTCAATGAGTTTTCTATGGGCATGGGGCCGAAGCTTCTGGGCGTTAAGCGGGGGGAGACAGAATACACCCTGCGCCTGCTGCCCATCGGCGGCTTCTGCGCCATGGAGGGGGAGGACGAGGAAAGCGGCGACCCCGCGGCCTTCGGCAGCAAGCCCGTGTGGAGGCGCATCCTGGTAGTGGTGGCCGGGGGCGTGTTCAATATCCTTCTGGGTCTTTTGCTCATGGGGCTCACCCTCATCCCCCAGAAGACCTTTGCCACCACCACCATCAGCAAGTTCCCAGAGGGCTCTGCCCTGGAGGCGGCCGGGGCCCGGGTGGGGGATACCATCGTCTCTTTCGACGGCTACGCCGTGTACAGCGACCGGGATATGTCCTTTGCCATGGCCATGGCCGACCCGGAGAAGGTCACCGTCACCGTAGAGCGGCAGGGCCAGCGGCTGAAGCTTGGGCCCTTCTCCATGGAGCACCAGGAGGTAGGGGGCCGGCAGGTGGTCTCCCCGGACTTCTACGTGCAGCCGGAGGCCCGCTCCTTTCTGGGGGTGGCGAAGCGCTCCTTCACCTACACCGTGGCTATGACCCGCATGGTGCTGGAGAGCCTCAAGGGCATCGTCACCGGGCGCTTCGGCCTCAATGAGATCGCCGGGCCCGTGGGCACCGTGCAGGTGATTTCCCAGGCGGCGGAGGCCGGGCTCTCCGAGAGCTTCCAGAAGGCGGTGGGGAACATCCTGCAGATGATCATCATGATCACCGTGAACCTGGGGGTCGTGAACCTTCTGCCCCTGCCCGCTTTAGACGGCGGCCGCCTGCTGTTTCTCATCTGGGAGGGCCTGACCCGCAAGCCCGTGCCCCCCAAGTACGAGGGCTACGTGCACGCGGCGGGGTTCGTGCTGCTTTTGGGGCTCATGGCGGTCATCACGCTCAACGACATCGCCCGCATCTTCACAGGCTGACGCGGGAAGAGAAAGGGGAAGAAAAAGGTGAATGGAATGGAAAAACGGTCCTCAAAGCAAGTGAAAGTGGGGGGCGTGCCCCTGGGCGGGGGCGCGGCCGTGACGGTGCAGTCCATGCTCAGCACGCCCTCTTGGGACATAGAAGGCAGCGTGGCCCAGGCGAAGGCCCTGGAGCAGGCCGGGTGCGAGATCCTGCGGGCGGCGGTGCCCGACAAAGAGGCGGTGGCCCTTATCCCGGCCTTAAAAGAAGCGGTGTCCATCCCCATTGTGGCGGATATCCACTTTGACTACCGCCTGGCCCTGGAGTGCGCGGCCGCAGGGGTGGATAAGATCCGCATCAACCCCGGGAACATCGGCGACGACAGCCGGGTGAAGGCCGTGGCCGACGCCTGCCGGGCAAAAAACATCCCCATCCGCATCGGCGTAAACGACGGGTCTTTGGAAAAGCACATCCTAAAAAAGTACGGCCACCCCACCCCAGAGGCCCTGTGCGAAAGCGCCCTTTACCACGCCTCTCTGCTGGAGCGCTTTGACTTTACAGACATCGTGCTTTCCATGAAGGCCTCTTCGGTAGATTCCACCATACGGGCCTACCGGCTGGCGGCGGAAAAGTGTGGCTACCCCCTGCACCTGGGCATCACCCACGCGGGCACGGCCCACATGGGGCTCATCAAGTCCGCCATCGGCATCGGCAGCCTTTTGCAGCAGGGCATTGGCGACACCCTGCGGGTGTCCCTGGCCGCGGACCCCATAGAGGAAGTGAGAGCGGGGCGGGACATCTTAAAGGCCCTGGACATGCGGGGGGGCCCGCGGCTCATCGCCTGCCCCACCTGCGGGCGCACCCGCATTGACCTTATTTCCCTGGCAAACCAGGTGGAGGCGGCCCTTTCCGGCTGCCAAAAGGACATCACCGTGGCGGTGATGGGCTGCGCCGTAAACGGCCCCGGGGAAGCCCGGGAGGCGGACATCGGCATAGCCGGGGGCAAGGGGGAAGGGCTCCTTTTCAGGAAGGGGCAGATTTTGCGCAAGGTGCCCGAGGAGAGGCTGCTTTCTGAGCTGCTTTGCGAGGTGGATAAGCTGTAAGAGGGGGACGGAAGTTGACCACACTGAGAGATTTCTTTCAAAAAGAACTGGAGGGCCAGGCCCTTTCAGACACCCTGCTTTCCGGGGAAATAGAGGGCTTAAAGGTCAGCCGGGAGCCCCGGGGCCTGCAGGTCTCGGCCCGGTTTCCGGGGTTTGTGGAGTACGGGGAGCTCCATAAGCTCATAGGGGCCCTGGGGGGCTTTGGCGCGGTGCGGGTGTGCCCGCGCTTTCCGCAGGACTCCTTTTCCCCCCAGTGCCTGCCCTCTCTGGCCCAGGCGCTGAAAGAAAAGGACGCTACCTTAAACGGCACCTTCCATCAGGCTGCGGCCCGGTGGGAAAAGGGTGTCTTCACCGTGGAGCTTCTGCACGGGGGCCTCTCCCTGATAGAAGCCCACCACACAGACCAGCGCCTTAAAGAGCTCATCGGGGAGTGGTTCTCCCTGGAGTGCAGGGTGGCCTTCACCGGCCGCACCGGCGCAAAGCCCGGGGACTCCTCCCTTTTGGAGCGCATACATACCCTGGAGGAAAAGGAGCGCCGGGAGCAGGCCGTAAAGGAAATGAAGGCCTACGAGGAGTCCTTGAAGGAGCAGGCAAGCCGCCGGAAGATCAGCGTGCGGGGGGAGGACGCCCTTCTGCCCATGATCGTGCCGGAGACGGCCCGGCCCCTCATAGGCAGCGTGCCAAAGGGCCAGATCACGCCCCTTAAAGACGCGGCCATCGATCTGGGCAGCATCATCGTCTGGGGCGAAATTTTCTCTATGGAGAGCAAGGAGACCCGGGACAAGTCCAAGAAGATATACACCATCGACATCACCGACTACACAAGCTCTGTGAGCATGAAGATCATACAGGACGCCGACAAGTGCAGGGACCTGGACAGCCTGAAAAAGGGCAAGTCCCTTTTGGTGCGGGGCAGCCTGGAGTACGACAAGTACGACCGGGAGAACGTGCTGCGGCCCCGGGCCATCGCCACGGTAGAGCAGCTGGAGGTGGTGGACGACGCCATAGAAAAGCGCATAGAGCTGCACCTGCACACCAACATGTCCGACATGGACGGCATGACCCCGGCGGGGGACCTGATCATGCAGGCCCACAAGTGGGGCCAGCGGGCCGTGGCCATCACCGACCACGGGGTGGCCCAGGCCTTCCCCGAGGCCATGAACGCCGAAGCCGCCATCCGCAAAGAGGACCCGGACTTCAAGGTCATCTACGGCACCGAGGCCTATTTTGTAAACGACCTGATCCCCGCCGTGGCCGGGGAGACGGGCCAGGCTTTAGAGGGCGACTTCATCTGCTTTGACCTGGAGACCACGGGCCTTTCCCCCAAAAAGGACCGCATCACGGAGATCGGCGCGGTGCGCCTGCACGACGGGCGGGTGACGGACCGCTTCGACACCTTTGTGGACCCGGAGCGGCCCATCCCCCAGAAGATCACAGAGCTCACGGGCATCACCGACGAAATGGTGAAGGGCGCCCCCAAGGAGGCCGAGGCCCTGGCCGCGTTCTACGAATTCTGCGGGGAGAGCCCCATCCTGGTGGCCCACAACGCCGGGTTTGACACAGGTTTCCTCCGGGCGGCGGGGGAACGGGCAAACGTGCCCTTCTCCCACGTGTACATCGATTCCGTGCCCATCTGCCGGGCCCTGCTCACAGATATCAAAAACTGCAAGCTGGACACGGTGGCGGCTTATCTCAAGCTAAAGCCCTTTAACCACCACCGGGCCGACGACGACGCGGCCACCCTGGGGGAGATCTTCCTGCGGCTCTTAACGCGCCTGCGGGAGGAGCGGGGGGCCCGCACCGTGGCGGACATCAACGGGGCCCTGGCCGGGGGGGACCCCAAAAAGCTGCGGCCCTACCACATGATCCTGCTGGTGAAGAACCAGACGGGCCTTAAAAACCTGTACCGGCTCATCTCCAAGGGGCATCTGGAGTACTTCTACCGCAGCCCCCGCACGCCCAAAAGCGAGCTTAACAAGTACCGGGAGGGCCTTCTCGTGGGCAGCGCCTGCGAGGCGGGCGAGCTTTTTCAGGCCATGGTGCGGGGGGATTCCTTTGAGAATCTCTGCAAAATCGCGGAATACTATGACTACCTGGAGATACAGCCCCTGGGCAACAACATGTTCATGGTGCGAAACGGCGACACGGACATCGAGGGCCTGAAAGAATACAACCGCACCATCGTGAAGATAGGCGAGAAGCTCCATAAGCCCGTGGTGGCCACCTGCGACGTGCACTTCAAGGACCCCAAGGACGCTGCCTTCCGGAAGATCCTCATGGCGGGCAAGGGCTTTTCTGACGCGGACCAGCAGGCCCCCCTGTACATGCGCACCACAGGGGAGATGCTGGAGGAGTTCAGCTACCTGGGCCGTGATAAAGCCTTCGAGGTGGTGGTCACGAACCCCGGCAGGATCGCCGACAAGATCGACCACATCCGCCCGGTGCCCATGGGCAATTTCCCGCCCTTTATCGAGGGGGCCCAGGAGCAGCTTATCGACATCACCTGGCAGCGGGCCAAGGAGCGCTACGGCGACCCGGTGCCGGAGATCGTGGAGAAGCGCCTCAATAAAGAGCTGGGCTCTATTGTGAAGCACGGCTTCTCGGTGCTCTACATGACCGCCCAGAAGCTGGTGGCCGACAGCGAGGCCCACGGCTACCTGGTGGGGTCCCGGGGCTCGGTGGGGTCCTCCTTTGTGGCCAGCATGTCGGGCATTTCTGAGGTAAACCCCCTAGAGCCCCACTACGTGTGCCCCCAGTGCCAGTACAGCGAATTCATCACCGACGGCAGCGTGGATTCGGGCTTTGACCTGCCCCCAAAAACCTGCCCCCACTGCGGCACAGATATGGACCGGGACGGCCACACCATCCCCTTTGAGACGTTTCTGGGCTTCGACGGGGACAAGGTGCCGGATATCGACCTGAACTTCTCCGGCGAGTACCAGAGCGGCGCCCACCGCTACACCGAGGTGCTCTTTGGCCGGGACAACGTCTTCAAGGCCGGCACCATCGCCACCGTGGCCGACAAGACCGCCTTCGGCTACGTGAAGAAGTACGCCGAGGAGCGGGAGACCACCTTCCACAAGGCCGAGGAAAAGCGGCTGTCCATCGGCTGCACAGGGGTGAAGCGCACCACCGGCCAGCATCCCGGCGGCATGATCGTGGTGCCCCGGGGCATGGAGGTCTACGACTTCTGCCCGGTGCAGCACCCTGCAAACGACCAGAAGTCCGACAACATCACCACCCACTTCGACTTCCACTCCATCCACGACAACGTCTGTAAGCTGGACGAGCTGGGCCACGACGTGCCCACCATCTACCGGTACCTGGAGGACTACACGGGCATCCCGGTCATGAAGGTGTCTATGAGCGACCCGCAGGTCATGAGCCTCTTCCACTCCCCAGAGGCCCTGGGGGTGACCCCGGAGGACCTGGGCGGCATCAAGACCGGCACCCTGTCCCTGCCGGAATTGGGCACGCCCTTTGTGCGGGGCATGCTGGAGGAATGTAAGCCCACCCGGTTTTCCGACTTCCTGCAGATCTCGGGCCTGTCCCACGGCACAGACGTGTGGCTGGGCAACGCCCAGGAGCTCATCCGGGACGGCACCTGTACCATTTCCGAGGTCATCGGCACCCGCGACCAGATTATGGTCTACCTGCTGAACAAGGGCCTGGAGCCCAAGATGGCCTTCAAGATCATGGAGATCGTGCGAAAGGGCAAGGCCAAGAAGCTCCTTACAGAGGAGCACATCGCCGCCATGAAGGAGCACGGCGTGCCCCAGTGGTATATCGATTCCTGCTTCAAGATCAAATACATGTTCCCCAAGGCCCACGCGGCGGCCTATATGATCGCCGCCCTGCGCCTGGGCTGGTACAAGGTGCACACGCCCACCGTGTTCTTCGCCGCGTACTTCACCGTTCGGGCCGACGACTTCGACGGGGCCACCGCCGCCCAGGGCAGAGAGGCCGTCTCCCGGAAGATGCGGGACCTGGACACGAAGATCAAGAACCGGGAGGCCAGCGCCAAGGAGGAAGGGGAGTTCGGCACCCTGCAGATCATTAACGAGATGCTGGCCCGGAATATCAAGCTGCGGCCGGTGGATATCTACAAATCCGACGCCACGAAGTTTTTGGTGGAGGAGGGGGAGATACGCCTGCCCTTCTCCAGCCTTTCCGGCGTGGGCGGCGCCGCGGCCGAGGGCCTTATGGAGGCCCGGCAAAGCGGCGGGGCCTTCATCTCCATCGAAGACCTCCAGGCCCGCTCCAAGGTTTCCAGCGCCGTCATCGACGCCCTGCGGGGGGTGGGGGCCCTGAAGGACTTGCCGGAGAGCAGCCAGATCACTTTGTTCTAAAAAAGATGTTGACAAAATGGCCAGCATACTTTATTATATTAGCACGATAAAGTACAGAGAGGAAAGAAGAAGATGCGCACATACAGTCGAATCACCCCGGAAGGGGTCCGGGACATTCTGTTCGAGGAGTGCCGGGGCCACCGGGAGGTGCAGCGCAGGCTTACCTGGGCCTTTTCGCTGCGGGGCTACCGGGAGGTCATGACCCCGGGGCTTGAGTACTACGATGTTTTCAGCCTCCCCGGGGCGGCGCTGCCCCAGCGGGAAATGTACAAGACCACCGACAACCGGGGCCGCCTGGTGGTCTTTCGGCCGGACTCTACTTTACCCATCGCCCGCATGGCGGCCTCCCGGCTGCAGGGCCAGCGCAAGCCCCTGCGGCTCTACTACAACCAGACCATCTACCGCAACCGCCCGGACCTTTCCGGCCGCAATGACGAGTGCGCCCAGATGGGCGTGGAGCTCATGGGCGTGGGGGGCCTGGGGGCGGATTTGGAGGTCATCTCTTTAGCCGCCCAGGCCCTGGAGGCCTGCGCCTCGGGCTTTCGCATCGAGCTGGGCCACGGGGGGCTTTTCCAGGTGCTGGCCGACGGGCTGCCCTTGTCCCAGGCCCAGAAGGAGGAGCTGCGGGATACCATAGAAGCCAAAAACTACGCCGCCCTGGAGGAGCTCTTAGCGCCCCTGGGGGAGGACCCCGCCGCCCAGGCCATCCGGCGGCTGCCCCGGCTTTTCGGCGGGGAGGAGGCCCTGGAGGAGGCCGGGCGCTTCTGCACCGGCCGGGCCGGGGAGATGCTGGGCTATCTGCGCACGGTGTACGGGGCCCTGCAGAAGCTGGGGCTGGGGGATCGGCTCATGGTAGACCTGGGCCTTGTGCAGCGGAATGACTACTATACAGGCATCGTGTTCAGCGCCTACGCCCCCCACCATGGGGCGGCGCTGCTCATGGGCGGGCGGTATGACGCCCTGTGCGGGAAGTTCGGCGACCCCATGCCCGCCGTGGGCTTCGCCGTAGACGTGGACGCCTGCGCCCTGCTGCTCTCAGGCCAGATGGACCCGGAGCCGTCGCCGGCGGTGCTCATCCACGGGGAGCCCGGCTTCGAGGCCCAGGCGGAAAGCGCCGTGTCTGTGCTGACACGCCAGGGGCGGCTGTGCGAGCTGTCCCTTTGTGAAACCCGCCAGCAGGCCGAGCGCTACGCCAAAGAGGCGGGCATCCCCCGGCTGGTAATTGTGGGGGAGACGGTGACGGAAATAGACTTGAGCCGGAAGGGGTGTGCCTTATGAAGCCGCTGCGGATCGCCCTGACCAAGGGGCGTTTAGAGAAAAAGACCGCCGCCCTCTTTGAGAAGGCGGGCTATGACTGCCGGGCCCTTCATGATAAGGGCCGCAGGCTCATCCTGCCCATTGGGGGCGGGGAGATAGAGGCCGTGCTGGCAAAGGCGGCGGATGTGATCACCTATGTGGAGCACGGGGTCTGCGACCTGGGCGTGGTGGGGAAGGACACCATTTTGGAGCAGGGGCACCAGTTCTTTGAGATCTTGGACCTGGGCTTCGGGCGCTGCGGCTTTGCCCTGGCGGCGCCACAGGGGGCGGATTTCTACGCCGGGTACCGGGTGAAGACCATCGCCACCAAGTACCCCAGCGTGGCCAGGCGCTTTTTTGAGAGCAAGCACATGGATGTGCGCATCATCAAGATCGAGGGCTCGGTGGAGCTGGCGCCGCTGTTGGGCCTATCCGACGGCATAGTGGACATTGTGGAGACCGGCGCTACACTAAAAGAAAACGGCCTGGAGGTGGTGGAGCCCATCGCCCAGGTGTCGGCCCGGCTCATTGTGAACCCCGCCAGCATGAAGCTGCGCAAGGGGGAAATCGAGGCCCTGGCGGAAAAGCTGGAGAAAGAGCTGGAAAAGTAGAAGAAAGGGTGGATTATTTTATGATACGCACAGTAAAAGGCGACCGGCAGGCCCGCCTGTCCTTTATAGACGAGCTGAAGGCCCGGGTGGGCCAGGCGGACCGGGCCGTGGAGGAGGCGGTGGCCCAGATCATCCAGACGGTGAAGGAGGGCGGCGACGAGGCCGTACAGGGCTACTCCCGGAAATTCGACGGCTGGGCCCCGGAGAAGCTGGAGCTGACCCGGCCGGAGATGGAGGAGATCGCACAGGGCTGCGACCCCAAATTCCTCTCGGCCCTGAAGCGGGCCGCGGAGAACATCCGGGCCTTCCACGCCCGGCAGAAGCAGCAGAGCCGCATCGACCCCATGGGCGGCGTCATCACGGGCCAGCGGGTGCGGGGGCTGCACCGGGCCGGGGTGTACGTGCCCGGGGGCACGGCGGGGTACCCCTCCTCTGTGCTGATGAACGTGATACCCGCCCAGGTTGCGGAGGTGGGGGAGATCGTCATGGCCACGCCCCCCGGGCGCACCGGCCGGCCGGACCCCAATATCATTGCGGCGGCCCTGGCAGCAGGGGTAGACCGGGTGTTCTTAATGGGCGGGGCCCAGGCGGTGGCGGCCCTGGCCTATGGCACCGAGACCGTGCCCAAGGTGGACAAGATCGTGGGTCCGGGCAATATTTTCGTGGCCACGGCCAAAAAGCAGCTGTACGGCGTGGTGGACATCGACATGATAGCCGGGCCCAGCGAGATATTGATTATAGCTGATTCCTCCGCCAACCCCGAGTACCTGGCCGCCGACCTGATGAGCCAGGCCGAGCACGACGCCATGGCCTCGGCCATCCTCATCACCCCGGACGAAGCCCTGGCCGCTGAGACCGTAAAGGCCCTGTACCGCCAGCTGGAGGGGCTCTCCCGGAAGGACATCATCGAGAAGTCCCTGGACACCTACGGGGCGGTGATCCTCACGGAGAACATGGAGGAGGCGGTGGAGTTCGCGAACCTCTTAGCCCCCGAGCACCTGGAGGTCTGCTGCGAGAACCCCTTTGAGTACCTGGGCAGGCTCGACAACGCGGGCTCCCTGTTCCTGGGCCACTATTCGCCGGAGCCTCTGGGCGACTACTTTGCCGGGCCCAACCACGTGCTGCCCACCGGGGGCACGGCCCGGTTCTTCTCGCCCCTTTCCGTAGACGATTTCGTGAAGAAGTCCGGCTTCGTCTACTACCCAAAGGAGGCCCTGCTGAAGGCGGCGGACGACATCATCCTTCTGGCGGAGACCGAGGAGCTTACCGCCCACGCCAATTCTGTACGGGTGCGCAGGGAAGGGAAATGATGGAGACCGTAGAGGACGTGTACAAGGCCCTGGCGGCCCGGGGCCATACGCTTGAGTGGCTCACCAAAAACAAGGAAGCCGCCGTGCTGTACTTCACCGTAAAGCGCAAAAAGTACAAGATCTACTTTGACGAGAGCTACGTGGAGATTTCCCAGGAGCGCCGTTTGTTCCGGGAAACCTACTGGTACAGCCTGGGCCAGCGCCGCTACGTGAACCCCGAAGACACCGTGGCCGACGTGTTTGACACGGTAGTCTGGTGCTTGCAGGAGTACGGCGGGGAAAAGAAGGAGGAAAAGGAGAATGTATGAGCTCAGTAAAAAAGTGAAGGCACTAAAGCCCTACGACCCCATCACCGGCCAGTACCCGGTGCGGCTGGACGCCAACGAGTCCTTCCTGCCCCTGCCCGGCGAGGTGCTTCTGGACGCCCAGACGGCCCTGGGGGAAATGGCCCTCAACCGCTACCCGGACCCCCTGGCCCAGGAGGCCTGCGCCGCCTTTTCGGCCCACTACGGCGTGCCGGTAGAGCAGGTGGTGGCGGGCAACGGCTCAGACGAGCTGATTACGGTGATCTTCACCACGTTTTTAGAAAAGGGCGACGCCTTTGCCACCATAGAGCCGGATTTCTCCATGTACGCCTTCAACGGCTTCCTGCAGGAGGCCCGCCCTGTGCAGATTCCCAAAAACCCGGACTATACTCTCAATATCGATAAAATCATTGCCGCCTGCAAGGAAGAGGACGTAAAGCTGCTGATTTTCAGCAACCCCTGCAACCCCACCTCCATTGTCTGCCCCAAGGAGGAAATTACCCGTCTCATCCGCTCGGTAGACGCCCTGGTGGTGCTGGACGAGGCCTATATGGACTTTTCCGATCAAAGCCTCCTGAAAGAGGCGGCGGGCTTTGACAACCTTATTATCCTGCGCACCTGCTCCAAGGCCTTCGGCATGGCGGCCATCCGCCTGGGCTTCGCGGTGGCGGGGCCCGCTCTGGCGGGGGCATTGCGGGCGGCGAAATCCCCCTATAACGTGAACGCCCTGACCCAGAAAATCGGGGCCCTGGCCCTTTCCCAGGACCTTGCCATAAAGGCCGCCCTAGAAGAACTGCTTTTATCCCGGGACGCGCTGTACGCGGGCCTTGAGGCCCTGGGGGAAAAGTACCCGGGGCGCTTCACCCTTCTGCCCACGGCCACCAATTTCTGCACCCTGGTCATGCCCGACCGGCAGGGGCTTTTCGACTTCTTAAAAGCTAAGGGCATCGTCATACGGCTCACGGGGGGGCTTGCCCGGGTCACCTGCGGCGCCCCGGAGGAAAACGCCCGGTTCCTGCAGGCAGCGGAGGAATACTTTCTCACCACCCGAAAGGAGGCGGAATGATGGAGCGCACAGCCACCGTACACCGCAAAACGAAGGAAACCGACATCACCCTGACCCTGCGCCTGGATGGCGGGGAAACGGACATCTCCACGGGCATCGGCTTCTTTGACCACATGCTGACGGCCTTTTCTGTGCACAGCGGCTTCGGCCTTACGGTAAAGGCCAAGGGCGACCTGGAGGTAGACTGCCACCACACCGTGGAGGACGTGGGCATCGTGCTGGGAGAGGCTTTTTCCCAGGCGGTGGGGGACAAAGGCGGCGTCACCCGCTACGGCCACGCCTTCATCCCCATGGACGAGGCCCTGGGCTTCTGCGCGGCGGATGTGAGCGGGCGGCCCTTCCTGGTCTTTGAGGCCGCCATGCCCCAGGCCGTGGTGGGGGGCTTTGACGCCTGCATGGCCGAGGAATTTTTCCGGGCCTTCTCCGTCCACGGCGGCGTGACCCTGCACCTGTCCGCCCCCTATGGGAAAAACACCCACCATATCCTGGAGGCCCTGTTTAAGGCCTGGGCCCACGCCCTGGGGGACGCCTGCTCCAAAAGGGAGGGCGGGGTGCTCTCCTCCAAGGGCGTGCTGTGAGAAAAGAAAAAAGGAGTAAGCGTTTATGATCATATTGCCAGCCATAGACCTGCACCAGGGCCAGTGTGTGCGGCTTTTCCAGGGGGACTATGCCACCGCCCACGTGGTGGCCGAAAGCGCCCTGGAGACCGCCCGGTCCTTTCAGGAGCAGGGGGCCCACTGGATGCACATGGTGGACCTGGACGGGGCCAAGGCCGGAAAGCCCCAAAACACCCAGCTCATCTTAGACACGGCCCAAAAGGTAGACATGCACATAGAGGTGGGCGGCGGCATCCGGGATATGGGGGCCGTGGAGATGTACCTGGAAAAGGGCGTCAGCCGGGTGATACTGGGCTCGGCGGCTTTGCGGGACCCGGCCTTTGTAAAGGAAGCCGTGAAAAAGTACGGCAGGCAGATCGCCGTGGGCATAGACGCCCTGGGGGGCAAGGCCGCGGCCCAGGGCTGGACGGAAAAGAGCGCCACCGACTACCTGGAGCTTGCCCGCCGCATGGAGGACATCGGGGTGGAGTTCATCATCTGCACGGACATACAGCAGGACGGCATGATGAGCGGCCCCAACCTGGAAATGCTGGATAAGCTCAACCGGGCGGTCAGCTGCAACATCATCGCAAGCGGCGGCGTCAGCAGCCTGCTGGACATTGTGAACCTTTACGACCTGGGGCTCTACGGGGCCATCGCGGGGAAATCCATCTACACCGGGGCCCTGGACCTGCGCCGGGCCATCACCGCCTGCCAGCGGGTGTCGGGCAAAGCCCCCAAGACCCGCCGGGCCGTGGAGGACGAGCTGGAGCGGTATTTCCGCAAGTCCGACCTGATCCCCGCCGTCATCCAGGAGGAGGGCACCGGGCAGGTGCTGATGCTGGCCTACATGAACCGGGAGTCCCTCTTAAAGACCCTGGAGACGGGCTCCACCTGGTTCTACAGCCGCAGCCGCCGGGCCCTGTGGAACAAGGGGGAGACCTCCGGCCACACCCAGAAGGTCTGCGCCATTTATTCCGACTGCGACGACGACACCCTGCTCATAAAAGTAGTGCAGACGGGTCCCGCCTGCCACACGGGCAGCCACAGCTGCTTTTTCAAAACATTATGGCCCAAAAAAGGAGAGACACCATGAACCCATTGGAAGAACTGTACGCCACAGTGCTGGCCCGCAAGGACGCGAAGATCGAGGGCTCTTACACCTGCTATCTCTTTGCGCAGGGGCTGGATAAGATATTAAAAAAGTGCGGCGAGGAGTGCGCGGAGGTCATCATCGCCGCCAAGAATGGAGAAAACGCCGACACGGTCTTAGAAATCAGCGACCTTCTCTATCATCTCACCGTGCTCATGGTGCAGCAGGGCATCACCCTGGAGCAGGTGGAGGCGGAGCTGCAGAAGCGCGCCGGCAAGCAGGGGAACCTGAAGACCTTCCATCAGGTGGACAAGAACACATGAGGTGGGATTTCTGGGAGAAGGCCCGGCTCTTTCTCCGGCCGGGGGTGAAGGTGCTCTATAAAGGCGAAAGCGGCGGGGACCCCCGGTTCCCCCTTTCCCCGGAGGACGGGCCCTTTGACCTGGTCCTCTGGCATCACGCGCCCTATGACCTTTCGGAGATACGGGGGCTCTTAAAGCCCGGGGGCTTCTTTCTTACGGAGCAGGCAGGCGGCACGCCCCCTGACTACAACTTAGAGAACCAGGTGCCCCTTTTCAAACAGGCGGGCTTTCGGGTGCTGTACGCGGGCCAGAGCTATGAAGGGGGCCACCGGTTCATGATAACGGCGGGAAGGAGGAAACAGCCATGATATCGGGAGCACAGGCCATGGTGCGCTGCCTGGAGGCCGAAGGGGTGGAGATCCTTTTCGGCTACCCGGGGGCGGCCATCTGCCCTTTTTACGACGCGCTGTTTGATTCCTCCCTGCGCCACGTGCTGGTGCGCACCGAGCAGGACGCCGCCCACATGGCCAGCGGCTATGCCCGGGCCAGCGGCCGGCCGGGGGTCTGCGTGGCCACCTCGGGGCCTGGGGCCACGAACCTTATCACCGGCATCGCCACGGCCTATATGGATTCCGTGCCCATAGTCGCCATCACCGGCCAGGTGAATTTGGAGCTTCTGGGCCGGGACGTCTTCCAGGAGGCCGACGTGACCGGGGCCTGCGAGTCCTTCACAAAGCACAGCTATCTGGTAAAGTCCGTGGGCGACCTGCCCCGGGTCTTCAAGGAGGCCTTCCACATTGCCTCTACGGGCCGGCCGGGGCCGGTGCTCATCGACGTGCCCCAGGACGTGCAGGAGCAGGCCCTGGACGCCTTCGTATATCCCGAGAAGGCCGACATCCCCGGCTACAAGCCCAAGACCACCGGCCACCCCATGCAGATCAAAAAGGCGGTGCAGGCCATCAGCGAAGCCGCCCGGCCGGTGATCTGCTGCGGGGGCGGCGTGGTGCTCTCCGGGGCCCGGGCGGAAATGACCGCCTTCGCCCAAAAGACCGGCATCCCCATTGTGTCTACCATGATGGGCATCGGGGTCATGCCCATGGACAGCCCGGTGTACCTGGGCATGATTGGGAAATACGGCCGCCCCTACGCCAACCGCGCCATGATGGAGGCGGACCTGATCCTCCTGTGCGGGGCCCGGGTGGGGGACAGGGCCATCGCCATGCCCCACCAGATCGCCGAGCAGGCGAAGATCGTGCACATCGACATCGACCCGGCGGAGATAGGGAAGAACATGCGGGTGGATATCCCCATTGTGGGGGATATAAAGCAGGTGCTGGGGGAGCTCACCCGCCTGTCCCAGCCCGCCCAGTGCCAGCCCTGGGTAGACCGGGTGCTGGAGTATAAGCGCCGCTTTGTGCCCCGGGGCACAGACCGGGAGGACTACGTGGAGCCCCGCTCCTTCATCCGGGCCCTGTCGGCCCTTATGGACGAAGACGCCATACTGGCCGCCGACCCGGGCCAGAGCCAGATATGGGCGGCCATCCACTTCAGCCAGAAGGAGGGGCGGTTCCTCACCAGCGGGGGCCTGGGCACCATGGGCTACGCCCTGCCCGCCGCCCTTGGGGCCAAATTGGCAAAGCCCCGCCGCCAGGTGGTGGCCCTGTGCGGGGACGGGGCCTTTCAGATGAGCCTGTGCGAGCTGGCCACCGTGTGCGCCTGCAACGTGCCCTTGAAGATGATCGTCATGGACAACCGCCGCTTAGGCATGGTGCGCGAGCAGCAGAACCTCCACTACGGGGGCCGCCACGTGGGCACCCACCTGGGCGGCAACCCGGATTTCGTAAAGCTCTGCGAGGCCTACGGCATCCCGGCCGCCTTGGCAAAAAACAACTCCCAGGCCGAAAAGCTGGCCCGGGAGATGCTTCGTAGCCCTCGCCCCTATGTGCTGGTGTGCCGGGTAGACCCGGACACGCCCAGCTTGTAAGACCTTGGGACTTTGTCCCAAACCCTACAACCCCTTTTGGAAAAGGGGTTGATCCGAAAACGGTGGTTGTGTTTTTAATTATTATTGCTGTTTTCTTCGGCTCCTTCCTCCTCCGGGGGAGGGAGCTTTTTTCTTTTCCTGACACATTCCGTCAGCAGGAACTCGATCTGGCCGTTGATGGAGCGGAAGTCGTCCTCCGCCCAGGCGGCCAGCTCTTTCCACAGGCTGGGGGAAATGCGCAGCAAGATCTGCTTCTTATCCTTGTCCGCCATAGATCAGTAGATCGAGCCGCTGTTGACGATGGGCTGGGCGTCCTTGCTGCCGCAGAGCACTACCAGCAGGTTTGAGACCATCTGGGCCTTGCGCTCCTCGTCCAGGGCGACCACATCGTCGGCTTTCAGCTGCTCCAGGGCCATTTCTACCATGCCCACCGCTCCTTCCACGATTTTCTTCCGGGCGGCTACCACGGCCTCCGCCTGCTGGCGCTGCAGCATGGCTGCCGCTATCTCCGGCGCGTAAGAAAGCTGCCGGATGCGCACGTCCAATATCTCCAGCCCGGCGTCCTCCACCCGGCCCTGCAGGTCTTCCCGCAGGGTGTCGGCGATCTCCTGGCTGCTGCCCCGCAATGTCTTTTCGGTGGTGTCGTCGTCCTCCATCAGGTCATAGGGGTACTTGCGGGCGATGTTCCGGGTGGCGGAGTCGCACTGGATGGAAAGGAAGGTGCGGTAGTTCTGCACGTTGAACACGGCCTTGGTGGTGTCGATGACGCGCCAGAGCACCACGGTGTCAATGACGATGGGGTTGCCCCGCTCGTCGTTTACGGTCTGCTTTTCGTTATTTAGCGTCATGGTCTTCAGGCTGATCTTCCCGCCGCCCCCGCTGGTGATGGTCATGCCGTTGGCGTTTGTGGTCACAGTGCGGGCGTTGCCGGGGTTTACGCAGGTGCAGAAGGGGTTCACCCAGTAGAAGCCGTCCTTCTTGATGGTGCCGTAGTACTTGCCGAACAGGGTGAGCACCGCGGCCTCGTTGGGATTGAGGACCTTGAAGCCCGCGCACAGGATGCAGCCCGCGCAGACCAGCAGGATGCCCCCCACCAGCAGCGTGACCCCCAGGGGGACGCTGCCCCGTTCCAACAAGATGGCCCCGAACACGATGCCCAGCACCGACACCAGAAACAGGAGAAGAACAGCCGCCAGCATGGCAAATCCGCCCCGGGTCTTCGCCGCCCGTTCCGTTACTGTGCTCCTGATTTTTTTGCTTTCATCCATAGTCTCGTTCCCCTTTCAGATTTCGTGTTGATATCATTATAATATCGACGCGAAGCTTTGTCAAGGGGGCTTACGGGGTTTCCCGGTCTTTTTTTATGAGAAGGCGCAAAGCCTCCACCGCCGTGGCAATGGCCGCCTCCGTGTCGTGGACGATGGGGTTAGGAAGCCCCGCCGCGTCACGCTCCTGGTTGCCCATGACCAAAAGGGCGCAGCCCGCCCGGGCCCGCCGGTAGGCCGACACGATATACACTGCCGCCGATTCCATCTCCGAGGCCTTGCAGCCCATGCGCTTCCAGGCCTCCCATTTGTTCTGAAGCTGGAAGCTCACGGGCTTTGTCTCCGGCTCGTGCTGGCCGTAGAAGGAATCCTTGCACTGCACCACCCCCGCGTGGAAGGGGAGCCCCAGTCCCCTGGCCGCCTGTACCAGGGCGTTTGTGACGCTCAGGTCCGCCACGGCCGGGAACTCCAGGGGGGCGTACTCCCGGCTGGTGCCCTCCATGCGGATGGCCCCGGTGGCGATGACGATGTCGCCGCCCTTAACGTCCAGGTCGATGCCCCCGCAGGTGCCCACCCGCAGGAAGGTGTCGGCCCCTATGTTGCACAGCTCCTCCACGGCGATGGCCGCCGAGGGCCCGCCGATGCCCGTAGAGGTCACGCTGACCTTTTCCCCCTCCAGGGTTCCGGTGTAGGTGACGTACTCCCGGCTGTCGGCCATGAGCTTTGGGCCCTCCAGGTGCTTTGCGATCTTCTCACAGCGCTTGGGGTCCCCGGGCAGGATCACGTACCGGCCCACGTCCCCGGGGCGCAGTTGAATATGGTACTGCAGGCCCGCCTCTCCCGAATAATTCTGCATAAAAACGCCTCCTTTTTGTTTTGCCTGTCCTTACCCTGTATCATAGCATCCCGCCCCCCGGGGCGCAAGAGGGTTTGGAAAAATAAAATATCCCCGGCCCCTATCGCTTTTAGGGTTTTCTGCCGACTTCTATAATAAGGAGACTTATGGGAGGCATCCATATGAGCGACATGAAAATAGGTGCGGTGGCCCAGTCCTACACGCCAGAGCCGGCGGTCCCCTTGGAGACGGCCGCGGACAAGGACAGCGAGACCATCCGGGAAATGATAAAGGAAGCCAAGGAGAAGGTGGATAGGCACCGGGAGCAGCTGGAGAAGATCAAGACAAAGCCCAGCTACGGCGACAAGCCCCTGGAGGCCTACGCCCGTCTGGCCCGGGCCAAGAACAAGAGCCAGGTGAGCCTGGCCGCAGGCTTTGCCCGCAGGCAGATTGCCCAGCTGCGGGCGGCGCTGCGGACAGATTCGGAGAACGCGGAGGAGATAAAGGCCGCCCTGTGCCAGCTGGAAAAGGCCGTCAGCCGGGCGGGCAAGAAGCAGAAGGACATCCAGAAGGAAGAGATCGCCGAAAGCCGCCGCAAGCGCCTGGAGAAGGAAAAGGAGCGGGAACGGGCCCAGCGCCTGAATGCCGAGTTGCGCCGCGCCAGGATGATGCGGGCCTTTAGAGAGAACGGCTATATGCACGAGGCCGTCATGGACGGCCAGCAGCAGAAGATGCTCACCGCCACCCGCAACGAGCTCAGGGAGCAGGCCCAGGCCCTGTCCGGCGCCGTAGCCGCCAGCGCGGAGTACGCCGCCCAGCAGTACGCGGCCGCGGGCTCCGCCGGGGAAGCCGGAGGGACGGACGCCGCCCCGGCCCCCGCCGTGGACGTGCAGGCGTAAAATATAAAAAAGCCCCGCCCCGGGCACAGGCTTCCTAGTCTGCCCCGGGGCGGTCTTCTATTGTATGACGAGCACTAAAGCGGTGACCTCATCTTCGTGGCCG
>CANRZD010000029.1 GCA_947644325.1 uncultured Clostridia bacterium | reverse complement strand
ATCGGCAGTACCTTTATGTAAATATATCTTAGCAGATTTATATGGAATTGTCAAATCAGGCGGAGCGTTCCGCTGAAATCATTCTATACCGGATTCCGCATAAAGGCAAGGGGCTAATTTGTCGATTTGTCGAATCGCAAATTGGGGTGGGGTAAATTCCTCACAGGTGGGGTAAAAGGGGTAAACATTTTTACCCCGGGGTAAAAGTCATCATAATCTAACAGCGGCACAACCGGCGCTTGGCCCGGGTGTTCACCTGCACACCCGGCAAAAGCTTCGGGGAGACCGGCACCCCCAGCCCCCGAAGCTCCCCGGCAAGGCTATGAAGCATGGCGTCCAGCTGCTCCTGGTCCATGGGCAAAGCCCCCTCACTGAATTTTTACGTTTATTCTATCACCCCCTGTGTGATTTTTCAAGGGCGTCGTCGTACTTTTTGCCCATAATGCGGAAGTAGATCTCGAACCCCACGCAGAACACCGCGAAGATCACAAAGAATATGGCCACAAAGAGCCCCCAGGCCCCCAGGCTCTCCACCGGGAACCACCCGAAGGCCCAGGCAAAGGCCCCGCACACCAGAAAGGCCGGCAGGCAGAACAGGGCCACCCGCACATAGTAGCTGGGCTTTTTCAGCACCTGGCCCGAGAAAAACACGTACTGCAAAAGCGTCATAATCCCGCACAGGGCCAGCAGCTGGTACAGGAGGGCGCACTCCACAAGGCCGTCCCCCCATATCCAGTCAATAGTGGCGTAGATGAACACGGCCCCCGCAAAGCTCAAGCAGCCCCAGGTCTTGATTTCCCCCACGAACCGTAAAAATTTTTTCATAATGCTTTCCTCCTTCTCACAGCCCCAGCCGTTTTCTCAGCCCCGGCGCGTACTGCCGGGACACGTACACCGCTTCCCCGTTTCGCATGGTCAGCCGCAGCCGCCCGCCCAAATCCGGCCGCAGGGAGCGGATGGCCCCGAAGTTTACCAGGGCCGACTTGCTGGCCCGGAAAAAGTCGTGGGGCCCAAGGCGCTCCTCCAGCTCGTAAAGCCGCAGGGGCGATTCACACTCCCCCTCCGCCGTGTAGAGGAACGTCCGCTTGTCCACCGTGTCCGCGTACAGCACATCGGCGAAGTCCAGCAGGAAGGTCTGCCCGCCCTTCTCCCCGGTGAGCTTGTCGTCCATGGCCCGCAGCACCGCCAAAAGCTTTTGCACCGGCCCGTCCGCCCGGGGGCACCGTATGACCACCTGCACCTCCCCAAGCCCCGGGTCTTCTTCCAATCGTATCTGCATGTTCCCGCCTCCTTTCTCTGGGCTGAGACCAGTATACCCCCCTGGCCCTTCCCGCGCAAGGGCTTTTGCGCCACCTGCCGTTTTTGCCGCCCAAAGCGCACAAAAAGGGCCCCGAAGCCGAAGCTCCGAAGCCCTTTCGCTGATTCAGATGTAAGGGGTAAATCAATACCCGCGCTTTACGTAGCTGGTGTGCAGCACCTCGTGGGCCTTGTGGCTGCCGGGCTCGCCCAAGAACTCCTCGTAGCACTTCTTCAGCACCGGGTTCTCGTGGGACTTGCGCAGGGGCATGGCCTTGTCCTGGTCGTACAGGGCCTTGGCGCGCAGGGCCTTCACGTCGGTAAAGCTGCGCTCGGTAGAGGACACGATGGGCTGGCCGCCGCCGTTGACGCAGCCGCCGGGGCAGCACATGATCTCCACAAAGTGGTAGTCCGCTTCGCCCGCGCGAATCTTCTCGAGAATCTTGTTGGCGTTCGAGAGGCCGCTGGCCACGGCCACCTTCACGTCCATGCCGGCCACGTTGTACACGGCCTCCTTGATGCCCTCGGTGCCCCGCACTTCGGTGTAGTCGATGGAATCCTGGGGCTCGCCGGTGAGCACGTCGGCGGCGGTGCGCAGGGCCGCCTCCATAACGCCGCCGGTAGCGCCGAAGATCACGGCCGCGCCGGTGGAAACGCCCATGGCGTCGTCGAACTTCTCATCGGGCAGGCGGTTAAAGTTGAGCTGCGCCTTCTTTATCATCTTGGCAAGCTCCCGGGTGGTCAGGCTGATGTCCACGTCCGGCAGGCCCGCGGCGTTCTCGTCGTCGCGCCGAATCTCAAACTTCTTGGCCGTGCAGGGCATGACGGACACGGAAACGATCTTCGAGGGGTCGATGCCCTCCTTCTGGGCGTACCAGGTCTTTAAGAGCGCGCCGGTCATGTTCTGGGGCGACTTGCAGGTGGACAGGTTATCCAGCAGGTCGGGGTAGTAGTGCTCGCAGAACTTCACCCACCCGGGGGAGCAGGAGGTGATCATGGGCAGGGTGCCGCCGTTCTTCACCCGGTGGATGAACTCGGTGGCCTCCTCCATAATGGTCATGTCCGCGCCGAAGTCCGTGTCAAAGACCTTGTCGAAGCCCAGACGGCGCAGGGCCGCGGCCATCTTGCCCTCTACGTTGGTGCCGATAGGCAGGCCGAACTCCTCGCCCAGGGCCGCGCGCACGGCCGGGGCCGTCTGCACGATGACGATCTTCTCGGGGTCGTTGATGGCGTCGATGACCTCCTGGGTGTTGTCCTTCTCCCGCAGTGCGCCGGTGGGGCAGCTGACGATGCACTGGCCGCAGGCCACGCAGGATACATCCGCCAGTTCCGCCTCGAAGGCGCAGCCAATCTGGGTGTCAAAGCCCCGGTTGTTGGCGCCGATGACGGACACGTGCTGGTTCTGGCAGGCGGCCACGCAGCGGCGGCAGAGGATGCACTTGGCGTTGTTTCTCTCCAGATAGGGGGTGGAAACGTCCGTCAGGTTATTGGGCAGGGCCCCGGCGAAGCGCTCCTCCTCCTCGATGCCCATGTCGTTGCAGAGCTTCTGCAGCTCGCAGTTGCCGCTGCGGTCGCAGGTCAGGCACTTGCGCTCATGCACAGAAAGGAGAAGCTCCAACGTCATGCGGCGGGACTGCTGCACCTTGGGGGAGTTGGTAAAGACCTCCATGCCGTCGTTTACAGGGTACACGCAGGCGGCAACTAAAGACCTTGCGCCCTTTACCTCCACCATGCACATGCGGCAGGCGCCTATCTGATTTATATCCTTCAAAAAGCAAAGGGTAGGGATATCGATACCGGCGGTGCGGGCGGCCTCCAGGATGGTGGCATCCGCGGGGACCTCATAGGACACGCCGTTGATTTTGATATTGACCATATCCATGTTTCACACGCTCCTTCTTATTTCTTCACCACAGCGCCAAACTTGCACTTCTCCATGCAGACGCCGCACTTGATGCACTTGTTGGTATCGATGACGTGCAGCTGCTTGACCGCGCCGGAAATGGCCCCCACAGGGCAGTTGCGTGCGCACAGGGTACAGCCCTTGCACTTGTCAGCTTCGATGGTGTAATTGGTCAGGGCCTTGCAGGCGCCGGCGGGGCAGCGGTGCTCCACCACGTGGGCCTCGTACTCGTCCCGGTAGTACTTGAGGGTGGAGAGCACGGGGTTCGGGGCCGTCTGGCCCAGGCCGCAGAGGCTGTTTTCCTTGATGTAGTAGCAGAGCTCTTCCAGCTTGTCGATGTCTTCCAGGGTGCCGTTGCCGCTGGTGATCTTATTGAGGATCTCCAGAAGCCGCTTTGTGCCCACCCGGCAGGGGGTGCACTTGCCGCAGGATTCGTCCACGGTGAACTCCAGGAAGAACTTGGCGATATCCACCATACAGGTGGTCTCGTCCATGACGATCAGGCCGCCGGAGCCCATCATAGAGCCGATGGCCAGCAGGTTGTCGTAGTCGATGGGGGTGTCGATGAGCTTCGCGGGGATGCAGCCGCCGGAGGGGCCACCGGTCTGGGCCGCCTTAAAGTGGTGGCCGCCGGGCACGCCGCCGCCGATGTCCTCCACGACCTCCCGCAGGGTGGTGCCCATGGGCACTTCCACCAGGCCCGTGTTGGTGATCTTGCCGCCCAGGGCGAAGACCTTGGTGCCGGGGGACTTCTCGGTGCCGATGGAGCGGAACCAGTCGGCGCCCTTCAAGATGATCTGGGGGATGTTGGCGTAGGTCTCCACGTTGTTAAGAACGGTGGGCTTGCCAAAGAGGCCTTTTAAGGCCGGGAAGGGAGGCCGCACCCGGGGCTCGCCGCGCTTGCCCTCGATGGAGGTCATCAATGCCGTCTCCTCGCCGCACACGAAAGCGCCGGCGCCCAGGCGGATGTCGATGTCAAAGTCAAAGCCGGAGTCAAAGATGTTCTTGCCCAAAAGGCCGTACTCGCGGGCCTGGTCGATGGCGATCTGCAGGCGCTTCACGGCGATGGGGTACTCGGCCCGGATGTAGATGTAGCCCTGGCTTGCCCCGATGGCGTAGCCCGCGATGGCCATGGCCTCCAGCACGCTGTGGGGGTCGCCCTCCAGCACAGAGCGGTCCATGAACGCGCCGGGGTCGCCCTCGTCGGCGTTGCAGCAGGCGTACTTCTGGTCAGCCTTGTTGGCGGCGGCAAATTTCCACTTGAGGCCCGTGGGGAAGCCCGCGCCGCCGCGGCCCCGCAGGCCGGAAGCCAGCATCAGGTCAATGACCTCCTGGGGGGTCATTTCGGTGAGCACCTTGCCAAGAGCGGCGTAGCCGTCCTGGGCGATGTACTCGTCGATGAGCTCGGGGTTTATGACGCCGCAGTTGCGCAGGGCAATGCGCATCTGCTTTGCGTAGAACTTGGTTTCATTTAAGGACTTGGTGGTGTTCTCGTCCACCACGGTCTCCTGGTAGAGGAGCCGCTGCACGATGCGGCCTTTAAGGAGATGCTCGTCCACGATCTCCTTTACGTCCTCCGGGGTCACACGGCTGTAGAAGGCGCCCTCGGGGTACACCACCATGATGGGGCCCAGAGCGCACAGGCCGAAGCAGCCGGTGCGGATGACGTTTACTTCTTTTTCCAGGCCCACGGCCTTGATCTCTTCATTGAGCTTTTCGATGATCTGCTCGCTGTTGGAGGAGGTGCAGCCCGTTCCTCCGCAGACCAGTACGTTTGAACGATACATAGAATCTTCCTCCTAATTTATTTCGCGCCGATGGCATTGGCCCCGATGGTGTACTCGCTGACCACGTTGCCGTTTACCAGGTGGTCGTTTACCACCCGCAGGGCCTTTTCGGCTGTCATTTTCACATAGGTGACCTTCTCCTTGCCGGGGGTGATGACCTCTACCACGGGCTCGTACTGGCAGATGCCGATGCACCCGGTCTGGGTGACCATGACGCCCTGAAGGTTCCTCTTGGCCACCTCCTCCACAAAGGCGGTGAGCACGGGGCGGGCCCCGGCCGCGATGCCGCAGGTGGCCATGCCCACCAGCACCTTGGTCTGGGCGTCCGCGTTCTCGCGGATATTGACAGAAGCGCGGGCGCGCTCTTTGATGGCCTGCAGTTCAGCTAAAGATTTCATAGATGCTATCCATTCCTTTCTCTGTGTCGGTTCGTGTCACTCCTCCTCCGGCTCTATGCCGGTGAGGACGTATTGGGTCTGCTCCTCCAGGTACTCTTTAAGCCACACCACCATCTCGGGGGCGTTGAGCTCCACTTCTCCCCCCAGGGCCTCTTTCACTTCCGCCGTGTGCAGGGCAAAGTCCCTTTCGGCGTTGTGGTCCTTATAGGACCGGGTGAAAAGGAAGTCCCGGTCCGTGTTGCTGGTGATTAGGAGCAGCATGGTGCCGTTGATGTCCCCTAAGGGGATCATGTCCACGCTGGAAGGGTGGAACACTGCCGTCAGCTCCGTGCCCACGCCCACCGTGGAATCGATGGTGAAGTGCCCGCCGGTCATCTCCGCCTCCATCTTGAACAGCGGCACCCCCAGGCCCACGTTTCGGGTGGTGCGGGTGGTGTAGAAGGGGTCGGTGACGTTTTGCACCTGCTCGGGGGTCATGCCCCGGCCGTTGTCCTTGACGGAAATGCGCAGAAGGTCCTGGGTCAGGTCTTCCTCCACCTCTATGGTGATAAGGGAGGCCCCGGCGGAAATGGAGTTCTGGGCAATGTCCATGACGTTCAAAGACAGCTCCCGCATAAGGTTACTCCATGTATTTCGCGAGAATCCCGTCTACATCCTCGGGCACCAGCCGGCCGTACACGTCTTCGTTTACGGTCATAACAGGGGCCAGGCCGCAGGCGCCGATGCACCGGCAGGCGGTCAGGGAGAAAGCGCCGTCCTCGGTGCACTCCTCGGGGTTGATGCCCAACTTCTGCTGGATGCGGTCCAGAACCTTGTCGGCGCCTTTAACATAGCACGCCGTGCCCAGGCACACGGAAATGTGGTTGCGCCCCTTGGGCGTAAGAGAGAACTGGGAATAGAAGGTGGATACGCCGTAGACCTCCTCCAGGGGCACGTCTAAGCCCTTGGCGATCTTCTCCTGTACCTCCCGGGGCAGATAGCCGTAGATCTCCTGGGCCTGGTGCAGCGCGGGCATGACGGCCCCGGCCTGCCCCTTGAGGCCCGCGATCACTTCCTCGAGCTTCTGTGCCTGCTCGGGAGTGTCATGGAACGGCAAATTGCTGATTCGCTTTTGCATAGCTTTTTCCTCCCATACAATATATAGTTTGCAAAGCAACAAACGTCGTACATAATATAGCAAAATGAAGCGGTGTTATAATTCTAAAAAAGAAATATAACGAAAAGAACGACAAAAACCCACAGGATTTTCCTGTATGCTCCGTCAATAGTTACCAAAATATCGATATTAAAACCTCTATTGGGCTTTTCCCCCACCGGAAAGGGCCGCTAGAAGCGCCCCCACGCTCTTTTCCGGCAGCTCGATCCCCTGGGCCTCCGACTCCGCCAAGGTCTCCAGGTAATGGGAATCCGAGTCCCGCAGCACCGAAAGCCCCAGAAGCTCCGGGTTCTGCCGGTACAGGGCCTCCATGTCGCAGCCCCTTGTGGCCTCAAAGGCCGTGAAGCCCGCCTCCGGCGGCAGGGCCCCCAGGGCCGCCAGGACGCTGTAGGAGTCCCGGTCCACATGGGCCGGCAGGGCGACGCCCCCGTACTCTCTTGCCAGGGGCAGCACGTCGTTCACCCCGATAAAGGAGGACACCAGCAGCAAATCCTCCTCCAGCCCCAGCAGCTCATCCTCCGGCGAGAGCCTGCGCTGCTCACCGAAGATGTCGGCCTTGTTCTTCACATGGGGCATGTTCTTATATATGTACCCGTCAAAGCCCATAGCACCCTCCAGCGTCTCAAACAGGCACACGATGTGGGCTTCCTCGGCGGTGCACAGCTCCATGCCCGGCACCACCAGCACCCCGGCCTCCCGCCCGGCCGCCATGACAGAGGCGGCGTTTTTGCAGGTGTTGTGGTCGGTGATGGCGATGATGTCCAGCCCCATCAGCGCCGCCATGCCCGCGATGTTGTTGGGGGTCATGTCGTTGTCGCCGCAGGGGGAAAGGCAGGAGTGGATGTGCAGGTCGTAGCGGTACTCAGCCATGGGGCTCCCCCAGCTGGGCGGCCACCTTCAGGGCCGTCTCGTAGAGGTTCTCGGGGCAGGTGTAGATGGGGATGCCCTGCAGGTCCGCCCGGGCTTTGGCGGCCTCGTCCAGGGCGGCGTCCTCCGCCAGGACCACGCCGGCCACGTCCGTCAGGGCGGCCACGGCCACGGCGTTCACGTTGCCCATGACCGTCAGCCACACGTTCCCCGAAAGGGCCCGGGCCATGACCCAGCTGAGCAGGTCCCCTATGTAGCAGCCGTCCACCTGGGCATCCACGCCCTCCTCCCCGGCCAGCAGCCGCCAGCCGCAGGCCTCGGCCATTTCTTTGATTGTCATAAGGCTGTCACCTCTTTAATTTTTTTCCTGCCCGTCCTCCTGGGGCAGCACGCAGGGGGCCGACTCCAAAGCCGACAGGGTGCTTGCCACCTGCTGCAGCTGCTTGCGGTAGACGAACACGCAGTCTGTCTTGCGGGAGCCGCCCTTTACCACGTCCTCCGCAAAGGCCCGGCAGGTGGGCGAGCCGCAGGCCCCGCAGTCAAGCCCCGGGAACTCCTGCTCGATCTCGTCGATCTGCATCATCATCATCATGGCCTCCTGCAGGTCCGCCGAAAGGCTCATGACGTTTGAAAACTCCAGGCCGCTCTCCCACTCCATCAGGCTGGGGATGGGCCCCCCCTGCAGGTGGTTCTGGGACACGGGCAGGTACTTTCGCAGCCGCTGGATGCGGGCCTTGGCCACGTAGGGGTTCTCCACGCACAGCACGCCGCCCACGCAGCCCCCCGCGCAGGCGTTGAGCTCGATGAAATCGAGCTCCCCTATGCGCTCGTCCTCTATCTCCTCCAAGACACGTATGACGTTCTCGATGCCGTCGGCGGCCAGGTACTTTTCGTTTAACAGCGCCGCCGACTCCCCCCCGCTGGTGGCCCAGCCCACCCCGATGATGCCGGAGTTGGCTATGGGCTCTATGGCCTCCAGGTGGTCCATCTTGTGAGAGAGCATGGGGAACACATCGCTGATGGCCAGGGCCCCGTCCACCATGGACTTCTCCATGCCGATGGGCGCCTTGATGTCCGTGACCTTCGCCGGGCACGGGGTGATGAAGAAGCAGCCGATGTCCTCCAGGGGCAGGCCGGTCTCCTCCTGGGCCTCCCGCTTTGCCATGGTGGCGGCGGTCTCCATGGGGGATTTTAAGGGCAGCACGTTATCCACCAAGTCGGGAAAGCGCACCCGTATGAGCCTGACGACAGCCGGGCAGGCGGAGCTTATGACCGGGCGCTTTAATTTCCCGGCGTCCATGAGCTTCCGGGTGGCCTCGCTGACAAGCTCCGCCGCCCGGGAGACCTCGAAGACCTTGTGAAAGCCCATCTCTTTAAGGCCCGTCAGCACATAGTCGATGTCGTCCAGATTGTTAAACTGCCCGTATAGCGTAGGGGCGGGCAGGGCGATGTTATATTTGAAGTCCTTTAGGCGCTCAAGGCTCGTAAAGCGCGCCCGCTTTGCGTGGTGGGGGCATATGCGTATGCACTCCCCGCAGTCTATGCACCGCTCCGGCGCTATGACGGCCTTGCCGCCCCGCACCCGTATGGCCTCGGTGGGGCAGCGCTTTATGCAGTTGGTGCAGCCCACGCACTGGGCTTCGTTCAAGGTTACGGAATGGTAAAACTCAACCATGACTACACGCACACGGCAAGGAAGAAAACCGGTCCTCCCCCGCCGTCCTTTCTATTATTTCTTGCCGGGGTTCACCACCATATGTACCGTGGTGCCCACGCCCACCTGGGACTCTATCTCCATCAGGTCGGTGTATTTCTTCATGTTGGGCAGGCCCATGCCCGCCCCGAAGCCCAGAGAGCGGACGTTGTCCGGGGCCGTGGACCACCCGGCCTGCATGGCCTTTGACACATCTGCAATGCCGGGGCCGTGGTCCTGCAAAACGATATCCACCTTATCGGGGTCTATGTCCACCGTGGCCTCACCCCCGCCGGCGTGTATGACCATATTGATCTCGCCCTCGTACATGGCGATGGCCACCCGGCGGATGGCGTCGGGCTCGTAGCCCAAGCGCTTTAACTTATGTTTTACGTCTCCAGAGGCTTCGCCCGCCCGGGTGAAGTCGTCGCCGGGCACGTCGTAGTGTAAATGCAGCATACTCATTGGATATCACAACCTCCCCGCAGTCCATTGGAGAATAACAACCCGCAGGCCGTGAACATACGATAGGGCGTGGCAAGCACGGTGATGTCCTTCTGTTTTGCCAGGTCCACCACGCCGGGGTTCACTTCCTTCCCCCGCACGAAGACGATGCAGTGCATATCCATCATTTCGGCGGTGCGCACCACCTGGGGGTTCATCAGGCCCGTCAGCAGCACAGACTGGTCCTTTACAAAGGCCAGCACGTCGCTCATCATGTCGCTGCCGCAGGCTGTTTTCACCTCCTCGTCGAGGCTCCCTTCGTTGAGCACCTCGCATTTCAGAATGTCAATAATGTCCCTTACTTTCATAGACGGTTTTCCTCCCGAGGTAAAGTATTTTTCCCGTTGCTTAGATTATATCATAGACTGCCCCCTCAGTGCAAACATTTTATATAATTTGCCAGATTTTTTTCACAGGCCCCCTCCTTTTGCATTTTTTCTTTGCGCGACTTGCATTTTTTCCCCAAACGCGCTATAATGACACAATACATGAACAAGGTTTCAGGAGGTAATGAATATGTCACGTGTGTACAATTTCTCCGCCGGCCCCTCCATGCTGCCGGAGGCCGTGCTGCAGAAAGCCGCAAATGAGATCATGGACTACGAGGGCAGCGGCCAGTCCGTTATGGAGATGTCCCACCGCTCCAAGGTCTACGACGGCATCATCAAGGGCGCCGAGGCCCTCTTACGGGAAGTCATGGGCATCCCCGATAACTACAAGGTGCTGTTCCTGCAGGGGGGCGCGTCCTCCCAGTTTGCCGCCGTGCCCATGAACCTGATGACAAAGAACCATAAGGCCGACTACGTGCTCTCCGGCCAGTTCTCCACCAAGGCCTATCAGGAGGCCGCCCGCTACGGCGACGTGAAGGCCGTGGCCAGTTCCAAGGAAGACACCTTCTCCCACATCCCCGACATAGACAAAGCGGAGTGCCGGGAGGACGCCGACTACTTCCATATCTGCATGAACAATACGATTTACGGCACCCTGTGGCACCAGCTGCCCGACACGGGCGACGTGCCCCTGGTGGCCGACATCTCTTCCTGCATCCTCAGCCAGCCCATCGACGTGACGAAGTTCGGCCTTCTCTACGCCGGGGCCCAGAAGAACGTGGCCCCCGCCGGGCTCACCATCGTCATAGTCCGCGAGGACCTTATAGGCGAGACCCTGCCGGGCACGCCCACCATGTTCAGCTACGAGGTCATGGCCAAGAACGACTCTATGTACAACACCCCGCCCTGCTGGTCCATCTACATGTGCAAGCTGGTGCTGGAGTGGATCAAAAACGACATCGGGGGCCTCACGAAGATGGAGGAGCGCAACGTGGCAAAGGCCCAGATGCTCTACGACTTCTTAGATAACTCCAAGCTCTTCAAGCCCTGCGCCCGGAAAGACAGCCGCTCCATCATGAACGTGACCTTCGTCACCGGCGACGCGGACATGGACGCGAAGTTCGTAAAGGAGGCGGCCGAGGCGGGCTTTGTGAACCTCAAGGGCCACCGCAGCGTGGGCGGCATGCGGGCGTCCATCTATAACGCCATGCCCGTGGAAGGCATCGAGAAGCTGGTGAAGTTCATGGCCGATTTCGAGGCCAGAAACGCATGACAGAAAGGATGATACCTATGCATAAAATACTCTGCCTCAACAAAATAAGCCCCGTGGGCACCAAGCGCTTCGGGGAGGCCTACACCTTCTCCCCGGAGATGCAGGAGCCCGAGGGCATCCTGGTGCGCTCGGCGGCCATGCACGACATGGACCTGCCCGAGCCCCTTTTGGCCATCGCCCGGGCCGGGGCGGGGGTCAACAACATCCCCGTAGACAAGTGCACCGAAAAGGGCATCGTGGTCTTCAACACCCCCGGCGCCAACGCCAACGCCGTGAAGGAGCTGGTGCTCTGCGCCCTGCTGCTCACCTCCCGGAAGATCCCCGCCTCCATGGACTGGGTGAAGACCTTGAAGGGCCAGGGTGACCAGGTGGGCAAGCTGGTGGAAAAGGGCAAGTCCCAGTTCGCCGGGCCCGAGATACAGGGCAAGGCCCTGGGGGTCATCGGCCTTGGGGCCATCGGCATCTTAGTGGCAAACGCCGCCGAGGCTTTGGGCATGACCGTCTACGGCTACGACCCCTTCCTGTCGGTAGAGGCCGCCTGGCGGCTCTCCAGCTCTGTAAAGCGGGCCCAGTCTTTAGATGAAATCTACGCCAGCTGCGACTACATCACCCTGCACCTGCCCGCCGTGAAGGACACAAAGGGCATGATAAACGCCGAGGCCATCGGCAAGATGAAGGACGGCGCGCGGCTCTTAAACTTCGCCCGAGGCGAGCTCTGCCACAGCGAAGCCCTGAAAGAGGCCCTGGAAAGCGGCAAGCTTTCCGCCTACGCCACCGACTTCCCCGCCGACTGCCTCATTGGCCTTGATAACGTCTGCGCCCTGCCCCACCTGGGGGCCTCCACCCCCGAAAGCGAAGATAACTGCGCCGAGATGGCCGTGGACCAGCTGAAGGACTACCTGGAAAACGGCAACATCAAGAACTCTGTGAACCTGCCCGCCCTCTCCATGGCCCGGGAGCCCGGCACCAAGCGGGTGTGCATCATCCACCAGAACCTGCCCAACACCATCGCCGTCTTCGCCGCCGCCTGCGGCAAGGCCGGCATCAACATCGAGAACATGCAGAGCAAGTCCCGGGGGGAGTACGCCTACACCATCCTGGATATCTCCGGGGACCCGCCCGCCGGCACCTTCTCCAGCCTTGACCACGTAGTAAAGGTTCGGGTCATCGGCTAAAACGCGGAATACAAAAAGACCGGCTGGGTACGCGCCCGGCCGGTCTTTTTTATGTTCTTTTCCGGTTTAGTGGTTCCAGGGGCCCTGGGGAGGCATGGGCTGCTGGGGGTACACGGGCTGCACCGGGGGGTACATGAGCAAGGTCATGCCCGTGCGGTACTTGGAAAGCAGGATGGAAATAATCACCAGGGTCGCCGCTGCAATGAGGCTGCTGAGGCCTATGACAGGGCTGGTAAAGAGGTTTGCAAGGCCCGCAAGAGCCGAGCCCACCGCCAGGATGTAGTTCATGACGATGAGGAAATTGGGCACGCGGTTATCCGCCACGCCGGTGACGGCCGTGTTCTTTATGCGGTTGATGGTCTTTATAACGCACACCTGATAGACGATCATCAGCACCATCACCGCCGCCAGAATGACAAAGAGCACCAGTACCACCGCCATGCCCGCCTGGGCTATGCCGGCGTCGTAGCCGTACAGGTCGCTGGACAGCTCCCCCACGCCGGCGATCAGCAGCACCACCAGCGCCAGCACCATGGCCGCCGCGCCGATGCAGATGAACACCAGGGAGATAATGGCCAGCACCTTGCAGATGGTGAGCCCCGCCGTAGAGACGTTTCCGCTCTGCACGCTGCGGCAGGTGGCGAAGGTGATCCAGAGCCCTACCGCCATGAGGATGGACGGGATGGCCCCCACAATGGCCGTGCCCACCGAGGCGCTGCTCAGGGCGTTCACCATGGGGTACAGGACGCTGGGGTCCAAATCCAGCTGCATGGCGTAGTACATCAGGTCGCCTAAGTTCGAGCGCATAGACATCTGCCCCGCGATGCTCAAAACCGGCACCAGGGACATGAGGATGGCGAACACCAGAAACAGCGTGGACGACCCCAGGGTCTTCAGGGTGTTCACCGCCGGGTTGGACGACAAGGGCTGCGCCATAGAGCAGGGGCAGACAGTGCCGTCCGGGATATTACGGCCGCACTTTGGACAGATCATAGTTTTACCCTCCAGTAAAATTGGAATAAAGAAGAAACTCTTCCTTCATACATATTACAGGAAATACGCGAAAATTGCAAATAATAAATGAGGGTTTTCCAGGGAATTTTCGCCAAAAGCCCTTTACAGGTGGACATCTTTCTCAAAATGTGCTATAATTTGCTATATTCCGCACAAGGAGGGACCATATGAAAAAGAAAGTTTTGAGCGTTTTGCTGAGTTTCCTGCTGCTGCTCCCGGCGGCGTCCATGCCTGCCGGGGCCGCCGGGTTCTTTTCCGACGTGCCGCCCACCGCCTGGTACGCCTCCGACATCCTGAGCCTGGTGGACCGGGGCGTGCTGCAGGGCACCGGGCCCGGCAAGTTTTCCCCCAACGCCGCTTTGAGCCGGGGGGCCTTCGTCACCATGCTGTGCAAGACTATGCTCACCCAGAGCGAGATCCGCCAGTACGACTTTCAGGGCCCCTTCTCCGATATCGGCCGGGGCCACTGGTCGAACCCCTACGTGAACTGGGCCTCGGAGGCCGGGGTGGTAAACGGCCGGGGCGACGGCACCTTCGGCCCCGACGACCCCGTGAGCCGCCAGGACATGGCGGTGATGGTCACAAACCTCTTGAAGGCAACGGGCCGAAAGCTTCCCGCCGTCACCGCCCCCGCCGCCTTTACAGACAGCCGGAAAATAAGCTCCTACGCCCGGGACAGCGTCTCCAAATGCCAGCAGGCCGGGGTCATCAACGGCTTTACGGACGGCTCCTTCGGGCCGCTGCTGACAGCCAGCCGGGCCGAGGCCGCCGCCGTGTACGCCCGCTTCCTGAACCGCTGGGCCGCTGGGCGCTACGACATCATCCACAAGCGGGTAAACGGCGTGGCCGTGCGGGCGGTGGAGTTTGACCCCCATGACTTCGCCCCCAGCGTGGCCCTGGCAAACGGCGTCGTCACCGGCCGGGAGAGCCCCGCCTCCTTTGTGAGCCGCACCGGCGCTACGATCGCCGTGAACGCCGCCTTCTTCATGATGGACAGCTACGTGCCCCTGGGCACCATGGTAAGCGGCGGGCGGGTGCTCATTGTGGACAACCAGTTCGCCCCGGACAAGTCCGCCTTTGTCATCGACGGCAGCGGCAACGCCTCGGTGCAGGCCTTTGCCACCCGGCACACGGCCATCCTGCGCCGGGCCGGCGGGGAAGAAGACGTGGCCGTGGAGAACATTGTGGTGAACCAGAAGCCATCAAGCACCGACTCCACCCGGGTCATCTTCACCCGGGACTGGGGCACCAGCCTGGGCTTCTCCGTCTCTGACGCCATTGTGGTAGGCGGCAGCGGCGCCGTCATCCAGGTGCTTCACGACACGGACACGGCCATCCCCGCGGACGGCTTCGTGCTCATCCAGCGCATCCCCCCCTGGACCGGGGAGAGTGAGCTTTTTGAGACCGCCCAGCCCGGGGATTCCCTGGAGATCCTGCGCACCTTCGAGGGGGCTTCCACCCAGGACATCCAGGTGAGCGTCGGCCTGGGGCCCCGCATCGTGAAAAACGGCGCGGTCTACGGCAACTCCGCCACCTACGCCGCCGAAGGCTTCAAGGACCCCGGCATCACCGTGTACGAGGCCCGGCGCTCCTGCATCGGCGTGAAGAAGGACGGCCGGGTGCTGCTGCTGACGGCCAGCGCAAACCTCAGCAGCCTTTCAAAGGTCATGGTGGCTATGGGCTGCCAGGACGCCGTCAACTGCGACGGCGGCGGCTCCACGAACCTCTATGTAGACGGCCAGTGGCTCTACGGCCCCCAAAGCCGCCTGCTGGACCAGATGCTGATTTTCAAGTAAATACGCGAAAAGGCCGCCCCATATGGCCACGGGGCGGCCTTTTTTTACGGGTTTTTCCACTTTTTCAGGTACTTTTCGGCCCCCGCCGTAAAGAGCGCGTACCGCCTTTGGGCGGCGTCCTCCGCCTCCTCTGTCCACACCTGGAAGATCTTCTCCCGCCCCTCATAGAGGATGCCGCAGAGCTCCAGGGCGCTGTAGGGGCCCTCCGTCAGGCCAAAGAGGGAAAAGACGCGGCTGTCCAGCTGGCGGTTGTAGGCGTCCTTGCTGGTATAGCCGGGAATGTGGGTCAAGCCGTCCCGGCACTGGCCCCGGTACATGCGGCAGGGCTTGCAGATGTCGTCGCCCCCGGCCGTGAGCGTAAGGGACAGAGAAGGGTCCCCGAGGACCCGGTTGCCCGCCCGGTAGAAGTCATGGCCCAGCCTTTCGTCGGGCACGAATTCCTCCACCCCCGCGCCGTAGAGCTTCAGGATATCCATAAAATGATGGGGCTTTAAGGTAAGTGTCTCCATTATAGTTCCTTTCTTTTTTAGAAAATCACGCCAGCGCCTGCAGCATGGCGCTGACCACCACCCCCGCCGTCTCGATGCCCCCGGAGCCCTCCTCCACCACCACGGCAAAGGCGTAGGGGTACTGGGCGCTGTCGCAGAAGCCCACCATCCAGCAGTTGGGGGCTATGCCCTCCCCCACCTCGCCGGTGCCGGTCTTGGCGCACACGTTCATGCCCTGGGGAAAGAGCCAGTCGCCGTAGTAGTTCTCCACGTCGCTGCGCAAAAGGCTCTTGAGGTTTGCGGCGGTGTCCGGGCTCATCATCCGCCCGGGCTTTATGACTTTAGAGAGCGCGTCCCCGCCCGCTGTGAGCCGGGGGGGCTCTTTGCATGTCCCCCCCTGGGCCACGGCCCCCATAAGGGCCATCATGTGGTAGGGGTTTGCAAGCACCGTGTACTGCCCCACCGCCGCCCAGCCCAGCTGGTTCGCGTTTGCCCCGGAAAGGTCGATGCTGCTCTTTGCCACGGTCACGTCCCCGAACTGCAGGTTGGCGTTAAAGCCCAGTTCCTCGGCCTTTTTCTGCAACGCCTCGCTGCCCAGGTCGTTTGCCAAATGGGCAAAGTAGATATTGCAGGAGTGGCCCATGGCCCCGTACATGTCCAGGGTGCCGTGGGCCTCGCCGTTTAGGCAGGTGATGTCGCTGCCGCCGATGTTCTCGCTGCCCCAGCAGTCGTAGGTGCGGGTGCTCCAGGAGTCGGGCCAGGCCTCCATAGCGGCGGCGGCGGTGACCACCTTGAAGATGCTGCCGGGGGTGAAGGTGCCGGAGAGGGTGTTGTCCAGGTACGCGCCCTTGTAGGCGCCGTTGGTCTCGATGTCCTCGGGCACAAAGGCCGGGTCAAAGGTGGGGGCGCTGACCTTGCAGAGGATGTCCCCGGTCTCGTAGTTATAGAGGATGGCGGCCCCGTCGTGGCCCCCCATGGCGCTATAGGCCGCCGTGCAGGCGTACTGGTCCACCGTCAGGTCCAGGCCGCTTGTAAGGCCCGTGAGGATGGTCTCATTAAGCCCCGTGACGAAGTTATACCCCGTGAGCCTGTCCCCCATCACCGACTGCACCCCGGTGCCGATATACCCGGCCGTGTCGCCGATGGTGTGAAGCAGCGCCAAGCGCACGGTGCCGTCGTCGCTGTAAAGGCGCTCACCGTCTTCGCTTCTTGCCAAAATATTGCCGTTTCGGTCCTTTATGTCGCCCATCTGGCCGGTGAGGTTCATGTTATAGGGCTGCATGGCCCACTGGCGGCCATAGAGCAGCTGCCTTGCCACCATGAGCCCCACGCCGCCCAAAAACACCGCCAGCAGGATATACAGTACGATAGAGCGGAAGCCTACGGTTTTCAAAGAGAATCAGCCCCTTTCTGTCAGCTGGAAATGTCCTCCATGTCGTCCCGGCGCGGGGGCGGCGGGCGCATGTGGCCCGGGCCCGGGCGGCGGGGCGGCGGGTCAGAGGGGCCGCGGCCCCCCCGGGCCTGCCTTCTGCCCGCCCGGCGGGCGGCGTAGGTGCGCTCGTCAGAGGCTTTTAAGAAGGCCATGAGCCCCCACACCGACATCATGCTGGAGCCACCCGCGCTGATAAAGGGCAGCGTCACCCCCGTCAGGGGCAGCACGTCTGTAGCGCCGAAGACATTGAGGCAGGTCTGGAACAGCAGCATCCCCGCCACGGCGCAGGCCCCGATGGAAAAGAAGGTGGAGCGGCTGCGGGTCACGTCGCTGCGGGCGTAGAAGATGAAAAGGGCAATGGCCATGAGCACAATAAGCCCTAAAAGCAAACCCTGCTCCTCGCAGAGCATGCCGAAAACCAGGTCACTGTCCGCCGCGAAGACCCCGGAGGCCCCCAGGCCCCCCTGGCCGGTGCCCAGGCCAAAGAGCCCGCCACTGGCCATGTAGGTGAGCACCCGGGTCTGCTGAAAGCCCAGGTTGTCGTTGATGTGCTCCCACACGTGGCCCCACCCGGCAAAGCGGTCGGCGATGTAGGGGAGCATCTGCAAAACAAGGAACACCCCGAAGGCAGCGCCCGACAAAATCAAGGCGATGGTGCGCACGCTGCCCGAGCGCATGAAGGCGATGATAAGAAAGCACGCGAAGAAAATGGCCGCTGTGCCCAAATCGTGCATGAGCACCAGAAAGCCCACGCAGATGCCCGTGAAGATCAGAAACTCCGTGATGTTCTTTTTGGTCTGGAGCCTGTCGAGGGTAGAGGTGCCCACGAACACAAAGGCGATCTTGATGAGCTCAGAGGGCTGCAGGCTCAGGGGGCCCAGCTTTATCCAGTTCTTGGCCCCGTGGTTCTCCTGGCCGATGAGCAGGTTCAGGGCAAAAAGCAGAATAGCCGCCGCCCCGATGTAGATGCGGAACCGGCTCACCCGGTCCAGGTCGTTCATGAACCATATCATAAAGCAGAAAAGCAGGATGCCTATAAACATGGCCACAAGCTGGGTCCTCACGCCCTCTATGTCAAAGGCCGCAAGCAGGGTGATGCCGATACCCGAAAGCAGGTAGGCGGTGGTCTCTATTTCAAAGCTCACCCGGTGCTGTATGCCGATGGAGTAGACATAAAGCCCCCACCCCATGACCATGGCAATGAGCGTGGGCGCCGCCTGGATGAGCACGAAGGCCCCGTCCGCAAAGCAGGCCTGCAGCGCCATGAGCAGGTGCACAAGGCTTGCCGCCGCCATCAGCTTCAAGGGCGAGGCGGCCTCCGCAGAGAAGCCCTTGAAGACCCGGCGGCGCTTCTCCAGGGGGGAGTCGGCGTTTCGCATGGTCAGGGTCACGTCCCCCATGGTGATAGAGTCGCCGATGGAGAGGAGCTTCTGCCCCTCTATCTCCCGGCCGTTCACCCGGGTGCCGGACTGGGAGCCTGTGTCGCACACCACCCAGCCTTCCTCCCGGCGCATGAGCACCGCGTGGTCCCGGGAGACCGTGGCGTCGGGCAGGCAGATGTCGCAGCTCTTGCTGCGGCCTATGGAGTTTTCCCAGTAGAGCACGGGAAAGCGGGCCCCGGAGGTCTCCTCCCATAGCATAATGACCGGGTCCCGGCGGCGCTGGCCCTTCTTGAAGGACGTGTAGCTGCGCCACACCACATAGAGCGCCAACACCGGCACCAGGGCCCGCAACAGCAGCCACAGCGTGGGCAGCATAAAGTCTGTGAGCCGTTCCATCCCGCGGCCTCCCTTCCTTTTTCTTTAACTTCAGCGCAGGGCGGCCACTTCCCCCTGGGCCTTGTAGATGCTCTTTGCCGGCACAAAGCCCCGCACGAAGGACAGCGGGTACACCCGGCTGCCGGCCCCCACCACGCTTCCGGGGTTTAAGACCGTGCCGCAGCCTACCTCTACCCCGTCCCCCAGCATGGCGCCGCATTTTTTCAGGCCCGTCTCTATGTGCGCGTCCCCGGCGTGGATGACCACCAGGGCCTTGTCGGACTTCACATTGGAGGTGATGGCCCCCGCGCCCATGTGGGACTTGTAGCCCAAAATCGAATCCCCCACGTAGTTATAGTGGGGCACCTGCACATTGTCAAAGAGGATGACGTTCTTGAGCTCCGTGGAGTTTCCCACCACGCAGCCGCCCCCCACCAGGGCGTTCCCCCGGATAAAGGCCCCGGGGCGCACTTCGGTCTTAGGGCCGATGATGCAGGGCCCCGCTATATAATTATTAGGGAAAAGCACGGCGGTCTTGTGTATCCATACGTTCTCCCCCTTCTGGTCGTACTCGTCCTCCGGCAGGGCGGGCCCCAGCTTCTTGATGAAATCCCCGATGCCCCCCAGGGCCTCCCAGGGGTACTCCACGGCCTCCAAAAGGGGCCGGGCGGCGGTGTGGGACAAATCAAAGAGGGCGCGCACACCCAAGGCTGTCTTCTCCATAAAAAACGCTCCTTTCCGTCTTTACCCCGCGGCAAAGGGCAGCACGATGCTGTCCAGGGTGTCTATCTGGTTTAGGTCCAGCTGCAGCTCCCCGGCGTCGGTCTGGCGGATATCCAATGCCATGGTGCGGGCCGTGCCGAAGCTCAGGGCCCCCGCCTGCCCCCGGCAGAACTCCACCACCTTCGCAAGGTAGAGCTCCCGCACGTCCACCTGGGGCACCGGCGTGGGCGCGGGCGTGGCGATGGGGGTCTCTTCCCCGTCGTCCTCGTCCCCCCAGCTGTCGTCCCCCCAGCCGTCCTCGTCTTCGTCCCCGTCTTCGTCTTCGTCGTCGGGCTCCGGCTCGGGGGTATTCAAGGCGTCGGCCTCCTGCTGGGCCTGGTCCTGGAGCACCCGCAGCTGGGCCGAGCAGTCAGAGAAATTGGTGATGGGCGTCACCTCCACCTCGATATAGTACCCGGTGTCCACCTTCTGCTCCTCCCGTACCTTGTACTGAGCCTGCTGCAGCACCTGGGAGAACACCTCCTGCAGCTGCCCCATCTGCTCCTCTGAGGGGTGCAGGCCGTAGGCGTTGCAGAAGCTCACCGCGGCGTTTTCCACGGTGGTGGTGTGGTACTCGGCCGCCGCCTGGGCCGTGGCCCCGGTGACGGACATGAACCTTTCGTTGGAATTGTGGTAGCTGCTGTCAAGCAATGCCTGGATATAGCCGGAAACGTCGTAGTCCACAAAGCCCGGCAGGGGGATGTCGCACCCCCCCAAACACAGGGCCAGGCACAGCGACAGCAGGAAAGCCATGGTCTTTTTCATCCTGCGCCCCCCTTACTCGTCGCGGCCGCAGCACTTTTTGTACTTTTTGCCGCTGCCGCAGGGGCAGGGGTCGTTGC
>CANRZD010000028.1 GCA_947644325.1 uncultured Clostridia bacterium | reverse complement strand
TCGGAGCCTGGGTCCTCCTCTGATACATCTACCTCAAACACGTCGCAGACCTCATTGGGCCTGGGTTTGAGCCGGGTGGACAGAAAACGCGCTATGTCAAAGGCATTTTTCTTGTCATGGTCGGCGAGATATTTGTATAGGGGATGCTGGGTTATATCGAATTTATCCGAGAGGAACAGCCTCACACCCCGCAGTTGCAGGATGCACTTGCCGCCGTCCATCACGGCCAATTCGTCCACGTCCATGAGCGCGTCACTGACCGAGCGGGTGAAGTGGGAGGAATGATGGGAAGGATTGCGCTTGAAATTATCTTTTTATGCTATACTGAAATCACAAAGGGGTGATTTCCATAACATAGCTATGGACGCATTGCAGCAGCCGCAATGCGTCCATTTTGATTTCTAAAGTGAGATAGTTATACTACACTCTGTATGGCAGCTGCGCAAAACGTACCGCCCTTTTTGTCTTTATAAGACTTTCGACAGGAACTCCCTGAGCCGGGGGTGCTGGGGGGCGCTGAAGAAGGGCTCCGGGGGCCCCTGCTCGGCTATTTTCCCCTTGTCCATAAAGAGCACCCGGGTGGCTACCGAGCGGGCAAAGCCCATCTCGTGGGTGACCACCACCATGGTCATGCCGTCATCGGCCAGCTCTTTCATGATCTCCAGCACTTCCCCCACCATCTCCGGGTCCAGGGCCGAGGTGGGCTCGTCAAAGAGCATCATGTCCGGGTTCATGGCCAGGGCCCGGGCGATGGCGATGCGCTGCTGCTGCCCGCCGGACAGCTGCTTGGGGTAGGCGTCGGCCTTGTCGGGCAGGCCTACCCGCTTTAAGAGCTCCTGGGCCCGCTCCTCCGCCTGGTCCTTTGTCATGAGCTTCAGCTTCACCGGGGCCAGGCAGATGTTCTCCCTGACGGACAGGTGGGGGAACAGGTTAAACTGCTGGAACACCATGCCCATGCGGGAGCGCAGCTTGTTGATGTCGGTCTGGGGATCGGTGATGTCCACCCCCTCGAAGGTGATGGTGCCGGAGGTGGGCTCCTCTAAAAGGTTCAGGCACCGCAGGAAGGTGGACTTCCCCGAGCCCGAGGGCCCGATGACCGCCACCTTTTCCCCCTGGTGGATGTGCTCGTCGATGTGGTCCAGCACCAGGTGGTCCCCAAAGGATTTCGTAAGGCCTTTAACGTCTATCACTGGCACGCAGCCTCCTTTCCAGCAGGCCCAGAAGGGAGGTGAGGGCCAGCACCATGATAAGGTACAAAACAGCAATGGCTATGTAGGGCACAAAGGGCGAGTAGGTGCGGCTCTGGACGATCATGGCGCCCTTTGTCAGGTCTGTAAGGCCAATGAAGCCGCACACGGACGTTTCCTTCAGAAGGGTGATGAGCTCGTTTACCAAGGCCGGCAGGATGTTCTTCACCGCCTGGGGGATGACAATGAACTGCATGGTCTGGCCGTAGGTGAGGCCCAGAGAGCGCCCGGCCTCGGTCTGCCCCAGGTCGATGGACATGATGCCCGAGCGCACGATCTCCGCCACATAGGCCCCGGAATTGATGCCGAAGGAAAGGGACGCTACCCACAGCATAGAGCTGCTGTCCGCCCAGCGGAACAGGATGAACCACATGATGAGCAGCTGCACCGTAGAGGGCGTGCCCCGTATCACGGTGAGATAGAGCTTGCACAGCCCGTCTAAGACCCCCAGCAGCGCGTGGCCCAGGCCCTTTTTGTTCCCCCGTTGGGAATCATGGGCCGAGCGCACCACTGCCACCAGCACCCCGATGATGGTGCCCAATATCAGCGCCAGCACCGTGATCTCCAGGGTGGCGGCCATGCCGTTTGCAAAGTACCGCCAGCGGTCCTTCTCTATAAATGTCTGCCAGAGCTGGTCCAAAAGCCAGTCCATACCTCAAACTCCTCCCCTGTGTCCCCGAAAGCGCTTTATTCGGCGCTGATGTACTTGTCGATGATCTTCTGCACCGTGCCGTCGTCGATGAGCTCGCCCAGGGCGGTGTCCACCTTCTCCAGCAGCTCCTCGTTGTCCTTGGCGATGCAGATGGCGTATTCCTCCTCGGTGTAGGCGGTCTCCAGAATCTTCAGCCCCTCGTTGGCCGCCACAAAGGCCTTTGCGGGCTCGTTGTCGATGACCACGCAGTCCACCTTGCCGGAGAGCAGGGCCATCACGGCGTCAGAGCCCTTGTTGTAGCGGGTCACGTGGTCTTCGCCGAAGCCGTCCTCCTCCGGGGGATAAGAGCAGTAGATGTCGCCGGTGGTGCCGGTCTGCACGCCGATCATCTTGCCCTGCATGTCGTCGATGGAGGCGATGTCGCTGCCTTCCGTCACGATGACCACCTGCACGCCGGTGGCGTAGCTGCGGGTGAAGTTCACGTTCTTCTTCCGGTCCTCGGTGACGGTCATGCCCGCCATGCCCATGTCGGCCTTGCCGGACTGGATGTTGGCGATGATGGCCTCGAACTCGATGTCGGAAATCTCAAAGTCCATGCCCAACTTGTCGGCGATGGCCTTGCCTATCTCGGCGTCGATGCCCACGATGTCGTCGCCCTCATAGTACTCATAGGGCGGGAAGAAAGCGTTCGTAGCCATGACCAGGGTGTTGTCCCCGCTGGTCTCGGGCTGGGCAGAGGGCTCGCCGGCGGCCTCAGAGCTTGCGGTGGAGGCGGTGGAAGCGGCAGAGCTTGTGTCCTTGCCGCCGCAGGCGGCGAACAGGGTGGTCATCAGCAGCAGGGCTGCCAGTAAAATTGCAGTCTTCTTCATGATCTTCTTACTCCTTTTGTGAATTATGGATTTGGTACAGGCCCTATTATACAGCATAATGTTACAGTTGGGAAGGGGTAAAACAGGGAATTTCCCGGGTTTTATGCACACAGTTTTGTATAAAAATACAATTACCGCGGTTTTCGCCGTCTCCCGGGGCCGTTGACAAACCAAAAACCCAGACACTATAATAGAAAAGACAAAGAGGGAAAGGGAGATGGAGCATGAAAGGGTACAGCATTTCGCAGGTGGCAGAGCGCTTCGGGCTGGAGCCCCACACCCTGCGGTTCTATGAAAAAGAGGGCATCGTGTCCCCGGGGCGCACCCCCAGCGGCATACGCATGTACACAGAGGAGGACATCAGCCAGCTGGAGACAGCCTTGTGCCTCAAGAGCACGGGCATGCCCCTGAAGGAAATAAAGCGCTACTTCCAGCTGGTGGCCCAGGGGGACGAGACCCTGGACCAGCGCCTGGAGATCTTTTTGAGCCACCGGGCCCGGGTCATGGGGGAGCTGGAGGTGATGGAGAAATACCTGCAGAAAATAGACCATAAGATCGCCTGGTATCAGGGCTTTGTGGAGAAGAAAAAAGGGGAAAACCCGGAAAAATATGAATAAATTGTAACGGCGCTCTTGCTTTTCTGTGAAGGACAAGGTATACTAGTACACGTAAACCTCAAACCCTTTTGTTTTTCTTTCATGTAAGGAGAGTGAGCTGCGTTGGAAAAGATCGTCAAGTTCTTTAAGCTGAAGGAGCACGGCACCGATGTGAAGACCGAGGTGCTGGCCGGCATCACCACGTTCCTGTCCATGGCCTACATACTGGCCGTGAACCCCAGCATGCTGGCGGCCGCCGGCATGGACCAGGGGGCGGTGTTCACCGCCACGGCCGTGTCCGCCGCCTTTGCCACCATCATCATGGGCGTGTTCGCAAACTACCCGGTGGCCCTGGCCTCGGGCATGGGGCTCAATGCCTACTTTGCCTACACCGTGTGCCCCATGGTGGCGGGCATGGGCATTACAGACCCCTGGAAGGTGGCCCTGACCGCCATTCTGGTAGAGGGCATCATCTTCATCATCCTGTCCATCTTTAAGTTCCGGGAGACCCTCGTCAACTCTGTGCCCCAGAATTTGAAGTACGGCATCTCGGCGGGCATCGGGCTCTTTATCGCCTTTGTGGGCCTGCAGGGCTCGGGCATGGTGTCAGACGACGGCTCTACCCTGGTGGCCCTGGGCAACGTGGGCTCGCCGCAGGTCATCCTGTCCTTTGTGGGGCTGGTGCTCATCGGCATCATGTGGCATTATAAAGTAAAGGGCGCCATCCTGTGGGGCATCCTGGGTACCTGGGTGCTGGGCATCCTCGCCGAGCTCACCGGCTGGTACGCCGTGAACCCCGAGGCCGGGGTCTACTCGCTGATCCCCAATTTCAGCGGCGGCATCCTGCCCCCTTCTCTGGCCCCCACCTTCTTTAAGTTCGATTTCAGCTTCGTGGCCGGGCACTTTGTAAACTTCGCGGCCATCGTCTTTGCCTTCCTGTTCGTGGACCTCTTTGACACCGTGGGCACCCTCATCGGCGTGGCCGACCAGGGCGGCCTGCTGACAAAGGACGGAAAGCTCCCCAAGGCGGGCGCGGCCCTTATGAGCGACGCCATCGGCACCGTGGCCGGCTCTGTGCTGGGCACCTCTACGGTCACCAGCTATGTAGAGTCTACCGCCGGCGTGGCCGAGGGCGGCCGCACGGGCCTTACGGCCGTCTCCAGCGCGGTGATGTTCATTCTGGCCCTGTTCCTGTCCCCCATCTTCTTAGCTATCCCCAGCTTTGCCACCACCCCGGCGCTGCTGTTCGTAGGGCTTCTGATGATGAAGTCTGTGCTGAAGATGAAGTTTGACGGCGACATCGCCGACGTGGTGGGCGGCTACCTGGCCCTGGTAATGATGCCCTTCTCCTACTCCATCGCCAACGGCATCATGTTCGGCATTCTCTCCTGGGTCATCCTGAAGGTGTGCACCGGCAAGGTGAAGGATATCCACCCGGTCATGTGGGTGGCCTTCGGGCTGTTCGTGCTGCGCATCATCACCCTGATCGTTCCCATGTAAAATTTGCCCCGGCATCTTGCAAAATGCGCAAAACCGTGATAAGATAGCGGTGCACGCGAAAAAAGCGGCGGAAGCAAGAAACTGCTTGCGCTGTTTTTTTACATAAGACTTTCTTTTCTGACGGAGGCTTTTATGGCACGGATACGCAGCATGACAGAAGGAAGCCCCACGGGGCTCATCATCTCCTTTGCCCTGCCGCTGATGGTGGGTAATGTGTTCCAGCAGCTCTACTCGGTGGTAGACACGGCGGTGGTGGGCCAGGTGGTGGGCGTGGGGGCTTTGGCGTCCCTGGGCGCGGCCGACTGGCTCAACTGGCTGGTCCTCAGCGTGGTGCAGGGCTTTGCCCAGGGGTTTGCCATCCTCATGGCCCAGTACTTCGGCGCCAAGGACTACCGGCAGCTCTCCCGCTCGGTGGGGGCCTCCGCCACCCTGTGCGTGATAGCCGCCGGGGCCATGCTGCTCATAAGCCAGTTGTCCCTTGCCCCGGTGCTGCGCCTTTTGAACACGCCTGACGACATCATCGGCGGGTCCATCCTCTATCTGCGCATCATCTTCGGGGGCATCCCCATTGTGGCGGCCTATAATCTTCTGGCCTCCATTCTGCGGGCCCTGGGGGACAGCAAGACCCCCCTTTACGCCGTAGTGGTGGCCTCCGGGGTCAATATCGCCTTGGACCTGCTCTTAGTGATGGGCCTTCACTGGGGCATCGCCGGGGCGGCCGCGGCCACGGTGTTCTCCCAGGGGGTGGCCACGGTGTACTGTTATAAAAACGTGCGCAGGATCACAGTCCTGAAGCTCACAAAGGAAGATTTCAAGCCCAGCCGGGAAATGACCGCGACTTTACTGCGCCTGGGCTCCCCCGTGGCGCTGCAGAACGCCATCATCTCTGTGGGGGGCATGGTGGTGCAGTCGGTGATAAACAAGTATGGCATGCTCTTTATCGCGGGCTTCACGGCCACCAACAAGCTCTACGGCATTTTGGAGATCGCCGCCACCTCTTACGGCTACGCGGTGACCTCTTACGTGGGCCAGAACCTGGGGGCGGGCCTTATAAAGCGCATCCGGCAGGGCATGCGTTCGGCGGCCCTGGTGGCTTTGGTGACGTCTGTGGTCATAGCCTCCGCCATGCTGCTTCTGGGAAAGCCCATACTGGGGCTCTTTATCTCCGGCACACGTGAGGAAATCGAAGCCTCCCTGGCCATCGCCTACCACTATCTGGCCATTATGAGCATCGCCCTGCCGGTGCTTTACATGCTGTATATTTACCGCTCGGCCCTTATGGGGTTAGGGGACACGGTGATCCCCATGGTGTCGGGCTTTGTGGAAATGGCCCTGCGCATCGGCACGGTGCTGCTCTTGCCCCTGTATATCGGGCAGGAAGGGGTCTTCTACGCGGAAGTGGCGGCCTGGGCCGGGGCGGCGGCCCTGCTGGCGGCGGGGTACTACGTGCGCATGCACAGTTGGAACAGAAGGGAATAGGAGGGCCTATGGAACAGAACATGAAAACAAACAGCATCACCCAGGGGGTCATATGGAAGCAGCTGCTGGTCTTCTTCTTCCCCATTCTCATCGGCACCTTTTTCCAGCAGCTTTACAATACCGTTGACACGATTATCGTGGGCCAGTACGTGGGCACCCAGGCCCTGGCGGCGGTGGGCACCACGGGCACGCTCATAAACCTGCTGGTGGGCTTCTTCGTGGGGCTTTCCTCGGGCGCTACGGTCATCATCTCCCAGTACTTCGGCGGCGGCGACTGGAAAAGCCTCTCCAAGGCCGTGCACACCTCCATTGCCCTGGCCCTGGCGGGAGGGCTCGTTATCATGGTGCTGGGGCTTCTTACGGGCCGCCTGTGCCTGGGGCTTCTGGGCGTGCCGGGGGAGATACTGGAGGACGCCCTCTTATACCTTAACATCTACTACGGAGGCATCCTTTTCTGCATGGTGTATAATGTAGGCACCGGCATGCTGCGGGCCATCGGGGACAGCCGCATGCCCCTTTATGTGCTCATCGTGTGCTGCCTTGTGAACATCGTGCTGGACCTCTTGTTCGTGGTATCCTTCCACTGGGGGGTGCTGGGGGTGGCCCTGGCCACGGTGGCCTCTCAGGCGGTCAGCGCGGTGCTCATCATGCTGCGGCTCATGTGCACAAAGGAAAGCTACCGGGTAGAGCCCCGGCACATCGGCTTCGACCGGGGCATCCTCAAAAACGTCATCCGCATCGGCCTGCCGGCGGGGCTGCAGTCTGTCATGTACTCCCTTTCGAACCTCATCATCCAGGCGGGCATCAATTCCTTTGGCACCAGCGTCATTGCCTCCTGGGCGGCCATGGGGAAGATCGACGGCTTCATCTGGATGGTCATGGGGGCCTTCGGCATTTCCATCACGACTTTTGTGGGGCAGAACTTCGGCGCGGGCAATTACGACCGGGTGCGCCGCAGCGTGCGGGTGTGCCTGGACATGACCCTGGGCACCATCGTCACCTTGAGCGCTCTTATCCTCATCTTCTCCCGGCCCCTTCTGGGCTTCTTTACGGGAGATGCAGAGGTCATCGAGATCGGCGCCAATTTCCTTAAAATCATGGGCCCCTCTTACTTCCTCTTTGTGTTTATCGAGATCTTCTCCGGGGCCATACGGGGCGCGGGGGAGGCTTTGCAGCCCATGCTCATCACCACCTTCGGGGTGTGCGGCCTGCGGTTTTTGTGGATGCTGTGCGTAGTGCCCTTCTTCCACACCATGGAGATGGTGGCCTTCAACTACCCCATCAGCTGGGCCATTACGGCGGCCGTGTTCACGGTGTACTACCTGCGCATGAACTGGCTTAAGCGCTGCATAAAGGCAAAAGGGTAACCACTTCCCCCGCCCCCGCATAGGATAGGTGGGACAGGGGAAAGGAGGGGCCCAAATGGCAGAGGTTTTGGCCAATGGCATAGATATCTCCCAGTTTAACGGGGACGTGGACATAGCCGCCCTGCGGGGCCAGGTGGATTTTGTAATCATCCGCTGCGGCTTTGGCAGCGACTACGCGTCCCAGGATGACACCCAGTACCAGGCGAACGTGCGCAAATGCGAGGCCGCGGGCATGCCCTACGGGGTGTACCTGTACTCTTACGCCCGCAACCGGGACATGGCCCTGAGCGAGGCCCGGCACACCCTGCGCCTTCTGGGGGGCCGAAAGCCCCTTTACGGCGTGTGGTACGATGTGGAGGACGTGGCCCTCCCAGAGGGGGAGGCCCTTATCGACAACTGCGTAGCCTACTGCTCCGCCATAGAGGCGGCGGGGCTCTACTGCGGCATCTATTCGTCTCTCAGCTGGTGGCAAGGGAAGCTTAACAGCCCCCGCCTGGACCGCTTCGACAAATGGGTGGCCCAGTGGAACAGCACCCTCAGTTACACAGGGGCGGGGCTTTGGCAGTACTCAAACCAGGGCGTGATAAACGGGAAGCGCTATGACATGGACCGGGCTTTCCGGGATTACCCCGCCATCATAAAGGGAATGGAGGGAACCGATATGACCCGAGAGGAAGTGGCAGCGCTGGCCCGCCGGGAGGCGCAGTCGGTATACGACGAGAACGAGCGCAGGTACCCCACCCTCTCCTCTCTGCCCGACTGGGCCCGGGCGCCGGTGGAAGAAGTCTACCGGCAACTGGGGCTTCTGGGCACAGAGGCCAGGGACGCCGACACCCGCATCGACGCCAGCGAGACCTATGTGCGGGCCCTGGTGGTCATCCACCGGGTGCTGGAGGAACTGGGGGAAGAAGCATAAAAAAAGGGTGCCCGGCCCAAAAAGCCGGACGCCTGTTTTTCTTTTTTTCAGCTTACTCAAAAAGCTCCGCGGCCTTTTTCAGCGTCTCGATGATCTCGATGTGCTGGGGGCAGTGGCTTTCGCAGTTTCCGCACTGTATGCAGTCAGAGGCCTTGCCGCCGTCCTTTGTGACCCGGGCGTATTCGTTTTTGGCCTGGTCCAGGTTGTTATAGAGGGTGTACTTGTTCATGGCGGTGAAGACAGCCGGAATGTTGATCTTCTGGGGGCAGCCGTCCACGCAGTACTTGCAGCCGGTGCAGGGGATGGTGGGGATGCTGTCTAAGACTTCCACGGCCTTTTTTATCACGTCCCGCTCGCCGTCTGTAAGGGGCTTAAAGTCCTCCATGTAAGACACGTTATCCAGCAGCTGCTCCTCGTTGGACATACCGGAGAGCACGGTGACGATGCCCTCTAAAGAGGCGCAGTACCGCACCGCCCAGGAGGGCACGGACATCTCGGGGGCGGCGTCCTTGAAGAGCTTCTGCACCTCGGGGGTCATGGTGGCCAGGGACCCGCCCTTTACGGGCTCCATGATGATGACGGGCACGTTGTGCTTCCTGGCCGTCTCGTAGCACAGCCGGGACTGGACGCTGTCGCTCTCCCAGTCGGCGTAGTTGATCTGCAGCTGCACGAACTCGGCCTCCGGGTGCTTTGTGAGGATGCCGTCCAGCACCTCCGCCGTGTCGTGGAAGGAGAAGCCGATGTGTTTGATCTTCCCCTCCTCCTTCATCTTGGCGATGAACGCCCAGGAGCCCAACTCGTCCGCTTTTTTGGCGGTGTCCTTATTGAGGGCGTGCAGCAGGTAGAAATCGTAGTAGGAAAGCCCCGCCCGGTCCAGGGACTCCTGGAAGATGGGGGCCATCTGCTCCGGCTCCTTCAGGTCGAACATGGGCAGCTTGCTGGCGCACTGGAAGCTCTCCCGGGGGTAGCGGTCCACCACGCACTCCTTCAGGGCCACTTCAGACTTTCCGCCGATGTACACATAGGCCGTGTCAAAATAAGTAAAGCCCTTTTCCATGAAGACGTCCACCATCTTCTTGGTCTGCTCCATGTCGATTTCCTCACCCTTCATGGGCAGGCGCATCAGGCCGAAGCCCAGCTTTTTGATGCTTTCTCCTAAGTACTTGTCTGCCATTTTGGTTTTCCTCCCTGGAAAAATTATTCTGGGGACATTATAACATCTAAAGTATACTCTAAGTCAAGACGCCTTTTTGTGAATTGTAAGCATCTGTTAAGAGTTTTGTACTGGTTTTCCCACAAAAAGCCTGCTATACTTCTAAAAGAAGGGGGGAAAGCCATGGAAAAGAAGCGGGCCCTGAAGGCCGGGGCCTTCCTGCTGCTTTTGGGGGCAGGCCTTGTGGGCGTGTACCTGCTGCGGCCCCCCTGCCTGATCTTAAAGCTCACGGGGCTCTCATGCGCGGGCTGCGGCACCCAGCGTATGATCGCCTGCCTTCTGCGGGGAGACCTTGCCGGGGCCTGGGGCTATAACCCCTTTATGCTCCTGTGCCTGCCCCTTTCCGGCGCTTATCTATTGTGGGAGGTCCTGCGCTACGCCCGGGGAAAGCCCCCTCTCTACAAGAAGAAGGGGACCCAGGCGGCCTTTCTGGCCGTGCTGCTCCTGGGGGCGGCGTTCATGGTCTTCCGCAATCTCACTTGATAAGGGGCGGCACCGTCTTCATGCACGCCAGGATGGCGTCCACGCCCGGCAGGGCGGGGATGGCCCCCATTTTCGTGGCGCAGGTGGCCCCGGCGGCGTTTGCGAAGTCCACAAAGGCAGAGAGTTCTTCCCCCGTCAGCTCGCAGGGCTTTTTGCCGCTTTGCACGATCTTCGCCAGCAGCGCCCCGAAGAAGCTGTCCCCGGAGCCCGTGGTGTCAATGACTTTGGTGTCGTAGGTGCTCTTTTTCAGGGAGTAGCCCGGGGTGAACACCATGCAGCCCTTAGGGCCCATGGTCACCACCACCACAGACACGCCCTCTGAAAGCAGCGCCCGTGCGCCCTCCTCCAGGTCCTCCCGGCCGGTGAGCAGTATGAGCTCCTCGTCCGACACCTTCATGATGTCCGCGAAGGGGATGAGGCTGCGCATACGGGCCACGCCCTCCGCTTCGCTTTCCCACAGGGGGGGCCGCCAGTTGGGGTCATAGGCGGTGATTTTCCCCTGGGCCCGGGCGTACCTTACCAGCTCCTCCACCGCGGACCGGGAGGGGTCCGCCGTAAGCAGCAGGGACCCAAAGCACAGAAGGCCGCACTCCTGCACCAGGGCCTTTTCGGCCTCCCCGGCAGTTAAGCGGGTGTCCGCGCCGGGGTTGCGGTAAAAGCTGAAGTCCCGGTCGCCGGTCTCGCTGAGCTGCACGAAGGCCAGGGTGGTGGCGTAGTCCGGGTCCTCCTTGAGGCCCCGGGTCTCCACGCCGCAGTCTTCGAGGGTTTTTACGAGGAAATCCCCGAACATGTCCTTTCCCACCCGGCCCAGGAAACCGGCGGACACGCCCGCCCGCAGGGCCTGCACGGCCACGTTGGCGGGGGCGCCCCCGGGGTTACGGGCAAAGAGCAGCCGGCCGTCTTCTGTAGTGCCGGTGGGGGTGAAGTCGATCAAAAGCTCTCCCATAGACAAAAGCTGTGCCATATTATCCATTCCTTTCTGATGGAAAATAAAGGCCCGGCTGGCTGGCAGCGGGCCTTCTCTCACGGTTTTATTTCTTGGGCTTGCGGGGGGTGGCGGCCTTCTTCACGGCCTCGGCCACCTTGCGGGTGCGGGTGCGCTTCACGGCGGGCTTGGGCTCCTCCTTCACAGGGGCCTCCTCCTTGACGGGTGCGGGTGCGGGCTCGGCTTTAACCGGGGCGGGCTCCTTCTCGGCCTTGGGGGTGCGGGGGGCTCTTTTGGTGACGGTCTTCATAGGGGCCTTGGGCTCCGCCGCCACGAACTTCCACTGCTGGCCCACGCCGTCCACGTCGTCCCACAGCTGGGCCAGGGCGCCGTCCTCCTCGCTCATGTTCACGATGTCCAGCACCTTGCCGGACTGCACGTTCAGAAGCTTCTTATAGGTGGCGGTGAGCTTTACCAGTTCCCACTTCTGGCTGGGGGCATCCTCTATGTCCTCCCACACGTGGGCCCAGGTGCCGCTCTCCACGCCGCCGTTCACCAGGTCCAGGGCCTTGCCGCTGAGCTTGTTGATAAGCTTCATGGGGCTGCGTGAGCCCGACTGGGTCCACAGCTGGGCGTCCTCCCCGGTGGGGGCGGCCTGCACCACGGCCTGGCCGTTGTCGGCGCCGGTGGCCGTAAGGGCCTTGCCGGTGCGGCGGTTGACGATCATGAATTCTGCTGTTTTTCTGGCAGCCATATATCCATACTTCCTTTCATCCGTTCCATAATCGATGTTTCACAGGAATATTATAGCCTTTTTGCGGCCTTCTGTCAACTTTTAATTATCGACAAGGAAGGCGGGACATAAAATAAATCCCTGTCCCCGCCCCAAAGCCCCTTGGAAAAGAGGCGGGGTTGGTGTATACTAGGGGATAACGGGAAGGAGAAATCGCTATGACGCAGACTGAAAAGACCCAGGATACCCGCAGGCCCCCCCGCCTGCACCCGGACCCCGCCCAGGGGCTTACGGCCGCCCAGGCGCTGGAGCAGGCCCACAGGGGCCTCTCTAACGGGGGCTCTGGGGTGAAGACAAAGACCGAGGGGCAGATCATACGGGAAAACGTGCTGACCTTTTTTAACCTTCTGAACTTCGTGCTGGCCGGGGCGGTGATCTTGGTGGGGTCCCCCCGTAGCGCCCTGTTTATGGGGGTGATATTGTCGAATATCGTCATCGGGTCCTTCCAGGGCATACGGGCCAAGCACACCATCGATAAGCTCTCCCTGCTGTCTTCTCCCAAGGCCAACGTGCTCAGGGACGGCCGGCCCGTGACCATACAGGTGGAGGAAGTGGTCCTAGATGACATCCTGCTCCTTACGGCGGGCAGCCAGATATGCGCCGACGCCGTGGTGGCCGCCGGGGAGTGCGAAGTAAATGAATCCCTCATCACCGGCGAGTCGGACCCCATCTTAAAGGGGGAGGGGGAGCCCCTGCTCTCCGGCAGCTTCGTGGTCAGCGGCCAGTGCTCGGCCCAGGTGGAGCACGTGGGGAGCGATAACTACGCCAACAAGATCGCCGGGGACGCAAAGCACATGAAAAAGCGAACCTCTGAGATCATGGACTCCATCGACCTGATTGTAAAGATCATCGGCTTTGCCATCCTGCCCATCGGGGGCCTCTTGTTCTGGAAGCAGTACTTCGTGCTGGGCGACACCTTCAAGGGCTCGGTAGTGAGCACCTGCGCCGCCATGGTGGGCATGATCCCCGAGGGCCTGGTGCTGCTCATCAGCCTGGCCTTCGCCGTAAGCGTGCTGAAGCTCTCCCGCCACAAGACCCTGGTGCAGGACATGTACTGCATCGAGACCCTGGCCCGGGTAGACACCCTGTGCCTCGATAAGACCGGCACCATCACCGAGGGCAGCATGCAGGTGGACGGGCTGGCGCCCTCCATAGGCCACAGTGAAGGGGAAATGGCCGAGGCCCTTACGGCCCTTGTGTCGGCCCTGCATGACGACAACCCCACCTTCCAGGCCGTGCGCGCCCATTTCCCCGGGGAGAGCCCCTGGTACGCCGCCCACACGGTGCCCTTCTCCTCGGCCCGCAAGTGGTCCGGGGCCTTCTTCCCGGGCAAGGGCTCTTACGTCATGGGCGCGGGGGAGTTCATCTTGGGGGAAGAGTTCAAAAAGCGCTATCCCCAGGCCCAGGGCTACTCGGAAAAGGGCCAGCGGGTGCTGCTGGTGGCCCGGGCGGACGGGCCCTTTGAAGACAAGGCGCTGCCGGAAGGCATAGAGGGCATGGGCCTTGTGGTCATCAGCGACAAGATACGAAGGGAGGCCCCCCGCACCCTGCGGTACTTCGCGGACCACGGGGTGGACCTGAAGGTCATTTCCGGCGACAACGCCGTGACCGTTTCCCACATCGCCAAACGGGCGGGGCTGGATAACGCCGACAAGTACTGCGACGCCACCACCCTGCGCAGCGAGGAGGACATCCGCCGGGCCATGCGGCAGTACGCGGTGTTCGGCCGGGTGACGCCCCAGCAGAAGTTGGCCTTTGTAAAGGCCCTGAAAGAAGACGGCCACACCGTGGCCATGACCGGCGACGGCGTCAACGACGTGCTGGCCCTAAAGGAAGCCGACTGCTCCATCGCCATGGCCTCCGGCAGCGACGCCGCCCGCACCGTGTCGAACCTGGTACTCTTGGATTCGAACTTCGCCTCTATGCCTTTAGTGGTGCAGGAGGGGCGCAGGTCCATCAATAACCTGCAGCGCTCCAGCTCCCTGTTTTTGCAGAAGACCATCTTCTCGGCCCTCATCGGCGTTTTGTTCATCTTTATTAACTATACTTACCCCTTCGAGCCCATCCAGCAGACGCTCATAAGCTCTTTGACCATCGGCGTGCCCAGCTTCATCCTGGCCCTGGAGCCCAACAAGGACCGGCTCAGAGGGCGGTTCATCGTGAACGTCATCAAAATGTGCATACCCGCCGCCCTGACCATGACCATGAATATCCTGGCCCTGTGCGCCCTCAGCGGGCCTTTGGGGCTCACTTCCCCAGAGATGTCCACCCTGGCGGTGATGCTCACGGCCCTTACGGGCTTCATCATGCTCTTTAAGATATGCACCCCCTTCAACACCCTGCGGGGCCTGCTCTTTGGGGGGCTTCTGGCGGTGTTCACGGCCTCTGTGGTCTTCTTGGGGGAATTCTTCGCCCTGACGGCCATTACCCTGCCCATGCTCATCGCCCTGCAGCCCATGCTGCTCTTTGCCATCGTGCTCATGGTGGCGCTCTTGCACTTTGTAGACCACGCGGCCGGGGCGCGAAAGCCCCAGCCCCCAAAAAGAAAAGCCCCTTCCCATACCGCCTGAAAGCCATAAAAGGTGCGGGCCCCAAACCGGGAAGCCCGCGCCTTTTATGAGGATGTAGTATGAAAAGGATAACTTATTGTCGTATTTCGGTTTATCTCCCGGGGCCCTGGACTTTCCCGCCCGGTTTATGCTATAATCATACCCGAAGGGTGCGGAATTTTCTACAAGAAAAAGCGATGCTTTTATAACAATCGTATTTTTTACCGGGGCTAGGAGGAAAAAACCTATGATACAGATACGCAGGCGGGCCGACGATTCGGAGATCATGTACTACAATGACCCCCAGGTGCCCTTTTACGTGGACGCCGACTCCCATATCCAGAACTTCCCCAACCGGGAGATGCTGGCCCACTGGCACGAGGATATCGAGTTCATCCACGTGCGGGAGGGGGGCATGGTCTACCATGTGAACGACCAGGAGGTGCCCCTGGGGGCCGGGCAGGCCCTTCTCATCAATTCCCGCCAGTTGCACCACGCCCGGGCGGACGGGGACCGGGACTGCGCCTATCTGGCGGTGCTTTTCAGGCCCGAGATGCTCAGCAGCAACATCGCCCTGCGCAGCCACTATATCGAGCCCGTGACAAACGCCCACATCCCCTACTTAGTCATGACCGGGGAGGACCCCATCTGCCAGGCTTTGGACCAGTCCGCCCGGCTCTACAAGGAGCGGGCCCCGGCCTTCGAGCTGCGGGTCATGGGGCAACTGAACCTGATGTGGGCCCTGCTCTATGAGCGGGTGCAGGCCCAGGCCGCCGCCGAGGCCACCCATCAGGCGGACCCGGACGTGGACGTGCAGAAGCGCATGGCCGACTACATCTACCGCAACTACACCCGCAAGCTCAGCCTCATGGACGTGGCCCAGGCCGGGGGCGTGTGCAAAAGCAAGTGCTGCCAGATCTTCAAGAAATACCTGCAGAAAAGCCCCGGGGAGTTCCTGATGGCCTACCGGCTGGAGGCCGCCGCCCACATGCTGCGCACCACCGCCCAGTCCGTCACGGAGATCGCCTATGCCTGCGGCTTCAACTCCCCCAGCTACTTTACCGAGGCTTTCCGCCGGGAGCACGGCTGCACCCCCCGCAGCTTCCGCCAGCGGGCCCGGGGGTAGTCCGTCAGGGCAGCACGCAGTACTGCTCCATGTAGCCCTCCATGGCCGAGAGGAGGCTTGGGTCTGTGCCCGTTTCCTTTAAGTACTCGTGGATGTCCACCACCGTGACGATGGGGTGTACTTTGATGCCGAACTCCTTTTCCACCTCCATGATGGCGGTCATGCCGGGGGTCTGGCCCACCTCGCACCGGTCCACGCTGATGAACATGTGGGGAATGCTTACATCGGCGCAGGCCTTTAAGATGGGCACCGTCTCCCGCACGGCGGTGCCGGCGGTTATCACGTCCTCGATGACGATGACCCGGTCCCCGTCCTTGGGGCTGTAGCCGATGATAGAGCCGCCCTCGCCGTGGTCCTTTGCCTCCTTGCGGTTAAAGAGGTAGGGCTTGTCCATGCGGTGCTCCTGCCACAGGGCCGTGGCGCAGCAGGCGGCAAGGGGGATGCCCTTATAGGCCGGGCCGAACATGGCGTCAAAATCCCCCCCGGTGCACTGGGCCACCAGGTCCGCGTAGTAGCTGCCCAGGCGCGAAAGCTGGGCGCCGGTCTTATAGTTGCCGGTGTTCACGAAATACTGGGTGCTGCGGCCGCTTTTCGTCACAAAGTTCCCGAACCGCAGCACGCCGGCCCCCAGCATGAACTGGATGAATTCCCGTTTCTTTTCTGTGAGCATGGTCTTTTCTCTCCTTACTTTTTGTCGTCTTTACTGGGCACGCTAGGCAAGCCCGTCTCGAAGGTGATGTCCTTCCCGTCAGACCTTGCCAGGATGGTGCCGTCTTCGTCGGTGCGGTAGATGCCGACGTCCCGGTCCTGAAGTTTCTTCAGGGTCTCCCGGTGGGGGTGGCCATAGGCGTTGCCCGTCTCGCAGCTGATGACCGCGTAGTAGGGGTTCACGGCGTCTAAAAACGCCTTGGTGGTGGAGGAGGAGGAGCCGTGGTGCCCGCACTTTAACACATCGGCGCTGACCCCGTACCCGTCCTCTAAAATCACCCGCTCGCTTTCCGCTTCCGCGTCGCCGGTAAACAGGAAGGAGGTCTCCCCGTACACCAGCCGTATCACCGCCGAGTAGTTGTTGGCCCCCTCCCACTCTGCGTCTATGCGGGGGGACATGACCTGAAACTGCGCCCCCGCCGGGGACTCCAAAAGGGCGTCCTCGTGCAGGCGGATGATGGTGAGGCCCTTGTCCTCGGCGGCGTCCAGCAGCGCTTCATAAGCCCGGGTGGCGGGGGTCTCCCCCTCGGGCAGCAGGGGCATGTAGAGGCAGCCGATATCGAACCGCTGGACGATGCGGGCCATGCAGCCCATGTGGTCGGTGTGGGGGTGGCTGCACACCAGGGCGTCCAGCTTCTCCACCCCCAGGTCCTTTAAGTAGTCGGTGAGGCCGTCGGCGTACTCATACTCCCCGGTGTCGATGAGCACGTCGAAGGACCCGCCCTCCCCGGGGATGCGGATGAGCTCGCTGTCCCCCTGGCCCACGTCCAGGAAGTAGACCTGCAGGCCCTCTCCCGTCCCCTGGCCCTCGGGCAGGGGGATGGAGGCGATGTCCTCCGGGGCGTCGGACCCCGCAGGCCCCCAGCGGCTGGACAGGATAAACAGGACCGCCAGAATGCAGAGCCCCGCCACGGGCCCCAGCCGGGCCCGGTGGGCGCTGTGTCCTTGTGGTTTCATGATGCACCTCCGTCGCACAAAGATTACCCCCATTTTAGCACAACGGGGGGCAAAGCGCAAGTTGACAGAAGGCCAAAAACTTGCTATTCTTAAAGAAATGCCAAAAGCCCAAAGGAAAGGGGACTCTCTATGAATTGGATGGACAGACTGGAAAGGAAGCTGGGCCGCTTTGCCGTGCCCCATGTGATGGTTTTTGTCACCGGCATCATGCTGGCGGTGTCCGCCGGGGACCTGCTGTTCGGGGGCCGGGTGTCGGCCATGCTGGCCTTCAGCCGGGCGCTGATCCTGCGGGGGCAGGTGTGGCGGCTCTTTACGTTTATTTTCCTGCCCCCCAGCACGTCCATACTGTGGATCGTGTTCAGCCTCTACTTTTACTGCCTCATGGGCAGCGCCCTGGAAAGCGCCTGGGGTACCTTCCGCTTCAATCTCTTTTACCTGTGCGGCATTCTGGGCTGCATCCTGGCCGGGTTCCTTACGGGCTACGGCATGAACCACTTCCTGAATATGTCCCTGTTTTTCGCCTACGCCGCCGTGTACCCGGAAAACCAGCTGATGCTCTTTTTCATCCTGCCCATCAAGGTAAAGTGGCTGGCTTTGGTAGACGTGCTCTACTTCCTGTGGATGTTCATCGTAGGCGGGTGGCCGTCGAGAGTGGCCATCCTGCTGGCTCTCGTGAATATCTGGCTCTTCTTCGGCGGCGACTTCTTCCGCCACATCCGCCAGCAGGCGGGCTACTGGAAGACCCGGCAGCAGTTCAGGAGGAACAACAGGTTCTGAATCACAGGGGGAACAGGTCGATGAGCACCGTGCCCAGCACAAAGCTCAAAAGATTCGCGGCAAGGGTATATAGGGCCGTGACCCATTTTTTCTTCTCCTTTACGCAAAGGCAGAACAGCACCAGTTCTCCCAGGAACACCACGGGCTCTATAAACAGGAGGAGCGTGACAAACGCCATATGGGCGTCCAGCTCTGTGCCCATGAGCCGGATGTTAAGGAAGGCTTGAGTGATGAGGTTGATGACGAGAAACGCAAGCCAGCTCTCCTTTTTCCTGTAACGGAACAGCCAGAACACCGCCCCCTCCAGCAGAAGGGTGGCGGCTACACGCAAGGCGATCTTCAGCGGCACCCACCAAAAGGGCCGCTCGCCTGGGAGCAGCGTGCCCTTTTCTGTGTCCAGGGTCATCAGGCGGCTGTAGCCGGAGTAGCTTTGGGGGGCGCTGTCCAGGGGCAGAATAAGGTCCGCGCCCTGCCCGCGCACGATAAGGTCTACTGTTACCTCCGGCCCCATGTGATACCAGTTTTCCAGCACCCAGGGGGTCAGGGTGTCATACCACCGGTAGTAGCGGGTGAAGGGCCGCTCCGTGAGCTCCAGCTGGGTTTCCTTCACCTGCTTGGTCTCTTCGTCTGTGACCCGTATGGAAAGGTCCAGGTCCCCCGGCCCCCCGTGCACCAGAATGATAAGGCTGGGCGGCTCGGCGGCGTTTGCCAAAGCCGTGACAGGAACCGTAAGGAGCAGCGCGCAGAAAAGGAGCGCGGCCCAAAATCTTTTCATAATAAACCCCCTCCCACGAAAAAAGGACGCCCTTTCCGGGCGTCCTTTGGTATTTTACAGGAACTGCATGGGGTCCACCCGGTTGCCGTTCTGGTAGACCTCGAAGTGCAGGTGGGGGCCGGTGACGTTGCCGGTGGCGCCCTCGTAGCCCACGATCTGCCCGGCCGAGACGGTCTGGCCCTTGCTGACGGCCACGCTGCTGAGATGGGCGTAGCGGGTGGTGTAGGTGCCGTTGTGGTAGACCAGCACATAGTAGCCCCAGGACATGCCCCAGGAGTCGTAGTTGTTGGCTTCGATGACGGTGCCGGACTCAGCCGCCACCACGGCGGTGCCGTAGGGTCCGGCGATGTCCAGGCCCTTGTGGCCCGGGTAGCCGTTGTAGCCAGCGGATATGTAAGAGACGCCCGGCAGGGGCCATATGGGGTTGAAGCCGGCCACGCCGCCGCCCCCCGAGGGGTACACCACAGAGCCGCCCCCGCCGCCGTTCCCGGCATTGGCGGCCTCTTCGGCCAGACGGCGCTGCTCCTCCTCATACTTGCGCTGGGCCTCTATCAGCGCGGCGATCTCCGCCTCGTTGGCGTCCAGCTCGGCCTGGTTGCGCTGCAGGGTGTTCTGGGTAGCGGCCTGGGCCCCCTGCAGGTCCTCGATGGCCTGGGCGTTTTCCTTATAGAGCCCGTCCAGCTCCTCCTGCTTCGATTCCAGGGTCTTCTTGAGCTCCGCCACTTTTGCCTTCTTTTCCTCGCACTCGGTGCGCTCGTCCTCGGTGGCCTCCATGTAGGCCTTGATCTTGTCCACCAGCTCCTTGTCCTTGCGGCTCATGGCGCTGATGAGCTCGGACCGGGCGGAGAAATCGCTGAAGCTGGTGGAGTCCAGCAGGATCTGCAGGGTGCTCACCGACCCGGCCTTGTAGAGGGCAACCACCCGGCTGCGGAACTCCTGGATGGTGGAGCCCATTTCCTCCTCCGACTTATCCAGCTTCATGGTCAGGGCCGTGATGCTCAGGTTCAGGTCGTCGATGTCCCGGATGGCGGCGTCGATCTGCCCCTCCACCACGTCGATCTGCTTCTGCAGGGTCTCCTGGTATTCCTGCTTTTTGGCTTCGTCCTCCCGCAGCTGCTCCAGCTGGGCCTGTAAGTTCTCCTGCTCCGCCTGCAGCTGGGTCTGCTCGGCCTCGATCTCTGAAATGGTGCGGGCCATGGCGTTCATGGGCATGGCCAAAAACAAGCACAGGGCCAAAAGCCCTGAGCGTATACGCTTGCGTACACGCTTTTTCAGCGCACGGTTCATAGGGGGTCCTTCCTTTCGCTTGGGCGTTGGTTACACATTTGTAATCAAATTATAGCCGATTTCACGGGAGATATTTTTCTAAAAAGGAATTATATTGCAAATAAACTTTGAAATTGGGCAGGACCCCCCGCTTTTCCACAAGATATAGCCCCTTTTGCCGCTTTTTGGGGAGAAAAAAATTTATTTCCCTTATTTTCTGCGCACCCGCCTTTTATACCGCCGGTGGGCCGGGGGCGTGTAGACGGACTGGGGCAGCTTGTCCGGCCGCCTGGGCGCGCAGGAGGCCCGCAGGAAGATGCGCCGTTTCGGGGGGCGGGCGCACAGCCGGGCCGCCAGGGCCACGGCGAAGTCCCCCCCCCCCATAAGGCCCCCCCCCCATAATGCCCGGTAATTTGGCAAAAACAACAAAAAACCCCCCCTTACCGCGGCGGAAGCCCCCCGAATAACACAAGTAAAAAAGGG
>CANRZD010000027.1 GCA_947644325.1 uncultured Clostridia bacterium | reverse complement strand
ATCGCCTCCAGCTCTGAGCGGGCCTCGGCGTTGGCGGCCTTCTGGGCGCTGACGGCGGCGTCGAACTTTTTGTCTTCTTCGCTCTGCCCACAACCTGCAATACCCAGCAACAAAGCCAAGCACAGCAAGAATGAAAGTCTCTTTTTCAATCTGCGATACCTCATCAATAGGCCTCCTTTAAGCAGCTCTGACAGCTCTTGTGTTTAGACCTGGCATAAACAACTGGTTTGGATCGACTACCTTATATAGAATTCTATACTTTATAAGCATATTTGTCAATGTTTTCCTACCCGAAAAGTTTCAAAAGCCTTTATTACAGCTGGTATCCCATCAGGATTCCATTGGACGCAAATTTTCCAAGTATAGCGTTTTTTGTCAAGCACTGCAATTCACTTAGTATACTTCATTGCGTTGCGTCATGGGTAAGATCTTTTTTGTATTCCCTTGACACACTTCCCAACGCTATGCTACACTTAGCAGGTAAGCTATCCATTCAATTCAGGAGACAATCATGCAAACTATCACTTTACGACACTGTATTGCTTTTGCTCCATGCAAGGCTTGAGGACACTGCATGGAGCATAGAGGCTAAGGGGCCTGGCCCTTCATGTCCTCGGGCTTTGCTTATTTGATACCATACTAAGTCAAAGGAGCAAAGTCAAATGAAAAAATATAAAACGTTAAAGCCCTACTTACTGTTGTGGAGCACCCAGTCCCTTTCCTCCCTGGGCAGCGCCATGACCGGTTACGCCCTGATTTTGTGGCTCTACCGGCAAAGCGGCTCCGCGCTGGAGACGGCCCTGCTCTCCATCTGCTCTTACGCGCCCTATGTGCTGGTGAGCATCTTTGCCGGGGCCCTCAGCGACCGTTGGAATAAGAAGCGCACCATGCTGGTGTGCGACCTGCTGGCCGCCATGGGCACCGTTGTGGTGCTGGTTCTGTTGAAAAACGGCCTGCTGGCGCCCTGGCACATGTATGTGCTCAACGCCGTAAACGGGCTGATGAACACCGTACAACAGCCCGCCGGGGACGTGGCGGCGACGCTGCTGGTCCCCAAAGAATACTACCAGAAAACCAGCGGCCTGCGTTCCTTTTCGTCATCGCTGAACACCATTTTGCACCCGGTGATTGCCTCGGCGCTGTTCGGCTTTTTCGGCATGGAAATGGTGATAGCGGTGGACCTGGGCACCTTCGCCTTGGCCTTTATCACCCTGCTGTTCTTTATCCGTATCCCAGAGGCTCCATCGGAGGATAAGCCCCGGGAGAAACTGCTGCAAGCGGCAAAATCCGGGCTTAACTGGCTGCGGGCCAACCGGCTGATCTTAGACCTCATCCTTTTCCTGGCCTTTATCAACCTGGTGGCCTCGGCCTACAACGCCGCGCTGCCCGCCCTGCTTCTCAGCCGCGAAAACGGCGGCGAAACCGTGCTCGGCTTGGTGAACGCTGTGACCGGCGCTGCATCCCTGGCAGGCGGGTTGGTCGTCACCCTGCTGCCCGCGCCAAAAGACCGGGTACGGGTCATATGTGGCTCCCTAATGGTTTCCATGGGTACGGAAAACTTCCTGCTGGCCTTTGGGCGCGGGCCCTGGGTGTGGTGTGTTGGCGCGGTGCTGGGCTGGCTGTTGGTCCCCCTGATGAACGCCAATATGGACGTTATTTTCCGCTCTACCATCCCCGTAGACATGCAGGGGCGGGTCTATTCCTGCCGCAACACCCTGCAGTTTTTCACCATCCCCCTGGGCTATTTCCTGGGCGGTCTGCTGGTGGACCGGGTCTTCGAGCCGCTGATGGCCGCTGTTTCTCCAAACGGCCTGCTGGCCTTCCTGTTTGGGTCGGGGAAGGGTTCTGGTGCGGCGGCGCTGTTCTTTGTGCTGGGCCTTGCGGGGGTTTCCATCTGCCTGGTTTTTTATGGGATTTTGCGGCGGCGCCATTGGGCGGAGCCCATACAAATTTAGCCTTGCTTAAAGGGCTTGTTTTTGCTTTTAAGCGGAAGCAGCGCGGACGTTTTGTGTCCGCGCTGCTTTTTTGTTATAGAAAAATGGTTAATTCCCTGGTAGATATTGGGTCCGCTTTATGCTATAATAGGGGTAAAATTATGGGAGGCGATGCAAGTGGCATCTCTATTGCTGGCCATCATCTACATGGCCTTTATCAGCCTGGGCCTGCCGGATTCCCTTCTGGGCTCCGCCTGGCCGGTGATGCGGGAGGGGCTGGGGGTCCCCGTGTCCTACGCAGGCGTTATCTCTATGATCATTTCCGGGGGCACCATCCTTTCCAGCCTGCTCTCCAGCAAGGCCATCCATAAGTTCGGGGTGGGCCTTGTGACCTCTGTGAGCGTGGGGCTGACGGCCTGCGCCCTCTTTGGCTTTTCCCTGTCCACGGCCTTCTGGATGCTGTGCCTGTGGGCGGTGCCCTACGGCCTGGGCGCCGGGGCGGTAGACGCCGCCCTCAATAATTACGTGGCCGTGCATTATTCCTCCCGGCACATGAGCTGGCTTCATGGGTTCTGGGGGGTGGGGGTCACCATCAGCCCTTATATCATGGGCAGGTGCCTGACCCGGGGCCTGGGGTGGCACGCGGGCTACCGCACCGTGTCCATCCTGCAGGCTGCGCTGACGGCTGTGCTGTTTTTCTCCCTCCCTTTGTGGAAGAAGGACGCGGAGCAGGGGGAGGAGGGTTCCTTCAAGGACGTGCCCCTGCGAAAGGCCGTGCGCATACCCGGGGCGCCCCAGGTGCTGCTGGCTTTCTTCGGCTTCTGCGCCCTGGAGAATACTGCGGGCCTGTGGGCCAGCAGCTATCTGGTGGGGGCCCGGGGCATTTCCCCGGAGACAGCCGCCCGCTTCACCGCCCTCTTTTATATGGGCGAGACCGTGGGCCGGTTCCTAAACGGCTTTGTGTCGGACAAGCTGGGGGACCGCCGGATGATACGCGTGGGGGTCATCGTCATGCTTTTGGGCACACTAATGGTGCTGCTGCCTGTGGGGCCGGCGGCTTTGGCGGGGCTGGTCGTCTTAGGGCTGGGGGCCGCGCCGGTGTACCCCTGCATCATCCACTCCACCCCGGAGAACTTCGGCAAGGAGAACTCACAGGCCCTGGTGGGCATACAAATGGCCAGCGCCTACTGCGGCAGCACGTTCATGCCACCCCTGTTCGGGCTTCTGGCCCAGTATGTGGACGTGGCGCTGTACCCCTTTTACCTGCTGGTTTTCGCCCTGCTGATGCTGGTGATGACCGAGTGGCTCAACCGCAGGTTAGCTAAGCCCTGAAGGGAGGCACCCTCTTGAAAATTTTCGCGAAAGCCCTTGACATCCTCTTTCTGTTCCTGCTCTCGGCCTTCCTGCTGGGCGGGCTTCTGGCGGCGGTGCTGCGGCCAAAGGACATCAACTGGTACGAGAACCGCCCGGCAAACCGCCTGCACAGGCCCACCCTGGAGGCCTTCCTGGACGGCTCCTTTCAGACCTCTGTGGAGGACGGCCTGGGGGACCAGGTGCTCATGGCCCAGACCTTCAAGAAGGCCTATAACGACGGCACGTCCAACCTGCTTTTCGGGGTGCTGCGGGGCTTTCTGGACAGCCGGCCCCAGCGGTATGTGTACTTGCGGGAAGTAAATACCTTTGGCGGCGACCAGCTGGTGTACGGGCCAAAGCCCCTGGAGAACATCTCCCAGGCCCTCACAGCCAGGGCCCAGGGGCTTAACGCCCTGATGGAAGCCCACCCGGAGCTGGACTTTTACGTGTACTATATCGAGAAGGACACGGACATGAACTTCGAGACCGGGGAGAAGACCGGGGCCTATGAGTTTTTGGAGAGCCGCCTCTCGCTGCCAGAGGGGCACGTGGCCTGCTTTGAGATAGACGGTTTCGACACCTTCTACGACCTCTTTTTCCGCACCGACCACCACTGGAACTACAAGGGCTCCTACAAGGCCTACGGGGAAGCGGCGGCCCTTCTGGGGGTGGAAGAGCCCCTCATAGAGCCCATAGAAGAAGTGGACCTGCCCTACACCTTCAGCGGCTCCAAGGCCAAGGAGGCCGGGGCGGCGGAGGTCTTCACCGAGGGCTTCACCGTGTACCGCTTTGATTACCCGGAGATGGAGATCTCCATAAACGGCCAGCCCCAGGAGGACTACGGGCAGGCGGGGGCCTGCCTTGCGGGGGAGGCGGAAAAGATCGATTACGGCGTCTACTACGGCAGCGACCCCGGGGAGGCGGCCTTTGACACAGGCCGGGAGGGGCGTCCCAACCTGCTCCTTATGGGGGAATCCTACGACAACGCCATATTAAAGCTGCTTGCCTCCCACTTCCACAAGACCTACGCGGTGGACATGCGCTATTACGAAGGTGAGGTGGGGCCCTTCTCCTTCTCCCGCTATGTGGAAGAAAAGGGCATAGACAAGGTGCTCTTTATAGGCAATATGGACTATTTTGTGATGGATGAGTTTTTACCGGAGGAGTAGCCGTGGTATTTTCCAGCTTGAGCTTTTTATATCTGTTTCTGCCCCTGTGCGTGGGGGCCTACTATCTGTGGGGGAACAGGGTGTGGCGCAACACGGTGCTGCTCATAGCCTCCCTGGCTTTTTACGCCTGGGGCGAGCCCAAGAACATCGTGCTACTGCTTTTTGCGTCTCTTACGGCGTACCTGTGTGGCTTCGGCATAGAGGGCTTAAAAACAAAGGGCCGTGAGCGGCTGCGCCGGGCGGTGTTCATCCTGGGGGTGGCGCTGCTGGTGGGGAACCTCTTTGTGTTTAAGTACCTGAACTTTTTCTGCGAGAACGCGGGGCTCCCCTCCCCGAATCTGGCGCTGCCCATTGGCATCAGCTTCTACACCTTCCAGATCCTCTCCTATCTCATCGACCTGTACCGGGGGGAGATCGCCCTGCAGCGCAATTACTTCTACCTGACTCTGTATGTAAGCTTCTTCCCCCAGCTCATAGCCGGGCCCATCGTGCGCTACCAGACTATAGAGGAGGAGATCGCCTGCCGCCGGGAGAGCCTTTCGGAGGCGGCGGCCGGGGCCAGACGCTTTGTGGCGGGCCTGGGGAAGAAGGTGCTGCTGGCCAATAACATCGGCATGGTGGCCTCCATCATCTACCGGGGCCGGCCGGAGGTGTACGGCGCGGCCCTGTACTGGCTGGCGGCCGGGTGTTACGCTTTGCAGATCTACTTTGACTTTTCCGGCTATTCCGACATGGCCATCGGCCTGGGGCGCATGTTCGGCTTCCATTTCCTGGAAAACTTCAACTACCCCTATATCTCCACCTCCATCACGGATTTCTGGCGGCGGTGGCACATTTCCCTTTCCACCTGGTTTCGGGACTACATCTATATCCCTCTAGGCGGCAACCGGGTCTCCAAGGGCCGGTGGGTTATAAACCTCTTGGTGGTGTGGGGGCTCACGGGCTTCTGGCACGGGGCCCAGTGGAACTTCGTGCTGTGGGGCCTGTACTACGGCCTGCTGCTGCTTCTGGAAAAGCTTTTCCTGGGAAAACTTCTGGAGCGCTGCCCCAAGGGGGTGCGGTGGGCGTACACCATGTTCTTCGTGCTTATCGGCTGGGTGCTCTTTGACAGGACGGACTTTTCCCAGATGGTCACCGCCCTTGCCACCATGTTCACCTTTGTGCCCACAGACTTCATAGGGGCCCTGGCGGCGGACACGGCCATCGTGCGGGGCCTGTTCTACCTGATACCGGGGGTCTTGTGCGCGTTCCCCATTTTGCCCTGGCTGAGAAAGCGCTTTGTGAAAGACGGCCCTTCCGCAGTGACAGCCACGGCGGTAGAAAGCGTGCTGAGCCTGGGGCTTTTGGTGCTGTGCATCATCTACATCCTCAGCATGTCCTATAATCCATTCATTTATTTCAGGTTTTAAGGAGGAGACAGTATGAAAAGAAAAAGACGGATGCTGGCGCTTTGCATGGCGCTTCTGGCGGCCGCGGGGGCGGTTTTCGCGGCGCCCCGAGCACAGGCCGCCCCCAGCAAGCTGGTGGCCATCACCTATGACGACGGCCCAAGCGGCTACACGCCCCAGCTGCTGGACGGGTTGAAGCAGCGGGGGGTAAAGGCCACCTTCTTCATGGTGGGGCAGAGCGTCCCCCGGTATGCCGCCACGGTAGAGCGCGTCTACCGGGAGGGGCACCAGGTGGCAAACCACAGCTATAACCACAGCGACTTCACCACCCTCTCTTATAATGGCGTGCGTAATCAGGTCCAGGGCACAAACGACCTTTTGGACCGGGCCTGCGGCAGGGGCACAGAGTACATGGTGCGCCCGCCCTACGGGAGCTTAAACAGCAACGCCTGCTCGGCGGCATGGGCCCCGCTGATCCTTTGGTCCGTAGACCCCCAAGACTGGCTGTACCGCAACGCGGAGACCGTGCGCCGGAACATCGTGGGCGCCGCCCACGACGGGGCCATCATCCTGGTGCACGACATCCACGCCACCTCTATACCGGGCTCTCTGGCGGCCATTGACCAGCTGCAGGCCCAGGGGTACGAGTTCGTCACCGTGCGGGAGCTCATGCGCCGCCGGGGCGTCACCCCCCAGGAGGGCGCGCGGTATACAAAGATTTCCGCCCGCATAGACGACCCGGGGCCCGTGGCCGTGCCGGAGGTTTCGGCTGCCCTTCAAGGGGATAAGCTGCTGGTGACCATGAAGGCCCAGCCGGGCGCGAAAATTTATTACTCGCTGACAGGCGCAAGCCTTAACCAGGAGAGCGCTGTGTACACCGGGCCCTTTACGATAGAGGGGCCGGTGCGCATCTGGGCCGCCGCGGCCTTCAACATGAACGGCAGCCGGTCAGAGACGGTGGAGGCGTCCTTCGGGCGCGTCCTGTCCACGGCGTTGTATTGGGCCCGGGAGGGCGCGTCCCGGGCGGCTGCCCTGGGCCGGAGATAGGGGGGAAGGGGACGGTTTTGAAAAAACTGCCCCCTTTTTGCTATTTTTCAAAAATTTTTTTCAAAACCGCCTAACCAAACCGCCTCCTGCTCCGTCTATATAGTAGAAGGGTCCCAAAATACGCTTTTCGAGGAGGAATGTATTTTGAAAAAAACAAAAATGTACTGGCTCTTTCTTCTGCCCAGCCTGCTGGGGGTGCTGCTGTTTTACGCCATCCCCTTCCTGTTCTCCCTGTACTACGCGCTGGTAGACAACATGGGGGCTCAGGAATTCGTTGGCCTGCAGAACTTTATCGACACCCTGACGAACTCCCTGTTCCAGTCGGCGGTGCTGAACACCACCATCTTCATCGGCCTTTCCGTGCCCCTGAGCATGGCTCTGTCCCTGTTCCTGTCCCTGTGCCTGCAGGGTATGAAAAAGGGCCGGGTGCCCGCCACCATGCTGATGCTCTTGCCCCTGGTAGTGCCCTCGGGCACCATCGTCTACTTCTGGAAGGTGCTCTTTGACGCCAACGGGTTAGTCCAAAAATGCCTGCTGCAAATGGGCTTCCAGCACGAGGTAGTGGCCCAGAACGGCTGGGCCATGGGGGTGCTGGTGGCGGTGTTCTTGTGGAAGAACGTGAGCTACAACATCGTGCTGTTCTGGTCGGGGCTGAACTGGATCCCCAAAACCTACTACGAGCAGATGGCCCTGGAGGGCGCGGGGAAGTGGAAGCAGTTCACCAACGTGACCTGGATTTACCTGAGCCCCACTACCTTCGTCGTGTTGCTCATGAGCATCGTAAACTCCTTCAAGGTGTTCAAAGAGGTCTACATGCTCTACGGCGCGTACCCCAGTCCAGACATCTACATGCTGCAGCACTACATGAACAACCAGTTCCTGTCCCTAAACATGCAGAAGCTCTCCAGCGCGGCGTACATCTTGTTTTTGGTCATCGGCGTCGTGCTTCTTGTGGTGTTTTATGCCCAAAAGCGCGTCACCGACGCCTACCAGTAAGGGGGTGCTTTCATGAAAACCCGACACATCCCTTCTATGATCTGCATCATGGTCTCGGCGGCGGTGGCCGTGTTCCCCATCGTGTTCATTTTCGTCAACTCCTTCATGAGCGGCAGCGAGATCGTCAGCCGCTATTCGGCCGAGATTTTGCCGACAAATGCGGACGATTTTACCTCCCACGGCATCCACTTCGTACGGTTCGGGCTGCTGCCCCGCGAGTTCACCTTGAACCAGTACAAGCAGCTGCTCCTGCAGAGCCCGGGCTACCTGCGCATGTTCTGGAACTCGGTGCTGCTGGTGGTGCCGGTGCTCATCGGCCAGTGCGTCATCGCCCCGCTGGCTGCCTACGCCTTTGAGAACATCAAGTGGAAATACAAAGAAGCTATCTTTTTCATGTACATCATCGTCATGCTCATGCCCACGCAGATTTTGCTGGTGCCGAACTTCATCGTGGCGGGTTGGCTCAACATCCGGGAGTCGTACTTGGCCATCATCCTGCCGGCGCTGTTCCATCCCCTGGGGGTGTTTTTGATTCGGCAGCAGCTGAAAAACTTCCCGAAAGAGTGCCTGGAAGCCGCCGCTCTGGACGGGGCCGGGCCCTGGCGCACCTACTGGTACATCGTGCGGCCCAACCTGAAATCGGTGGTGGCGGCACTGGTAGTGCTGCTGTTCGCGGACAACTGGAACATCGTGGACCAGGCGGTTGTTTTTATCAAAAATACCTTCGATAATCCCCTGTCTGTGTACCTGGGCAACGTGGTGACGGGCGACCCGGGCATGTTCTTCGCGGTGTCCGTGTTCTACCTGATTCCTGCCCTGCTGGTGTTCCTTTTGGGGCAGGATTACCTGACAGAAGGCATCGCGCTGTCCAGCGTGAAGTCGTGAAAGGAGGGGTTTTTGTGGCGAACAGAGGCAGGCATCACGCGGAGCCCGCAAAGGCGAGGCTGCCTATGAAGACCTCGCGCATCGTGTATTTATGCATAGCAGCCGTATATTTCTTGGTGGTGTGCGGGGCCACGGCTTACTGTCTGACGGCCTATCATGAGCAGCTGCCGTCCGTAGACCTGATCCAGGCGGACAGAGGAAAGGTGCCCTCCGCCTGCCTGATAGAGGCGGCGGACGGGGGAATGCTCATGAACACCGTGGAGCGTCAGGACGGGCCCTGGGGGAAACGGTACATCGTCAAGCAGATGACCGTGTACGCGTACCAGGAAATAGACGAGGAGACCACCTTCGTGTACGAGGCGGTGTCCAATGAGAACCCCATTGTCATATACAGCACAGCAGAATATTTATACGATGGCATGGAAGTGCGCATATCGTAAAGAAGGGATGAGAGCGATGGCAAGCGTGCAGCTGGTAAATATGAAAAAAGTGTACCCACACACCGGGGGCCGCAAGGGCGCGCCGGAGAAAACCACCAACCTGCAGATCACGGAAGAGGGCGTGGTGGCGGTGCAGGAGTTCAATCTGGACATCGCCGACAAGGAGTTCGTGGTGCTGGTGGGGCCCTCGGGCTGCGGCAAGACCACCACCCTGCGCATGGTGGCCGGGCTGGAGGAGATCACGGCCGGAGAGCTTTACATCGACGGCAAGCTCATGAACGACGTGGAGCCTAAAGACCGGGACATCTCCATGGTGTTCCAAAGCTACGCCTTGTACCCGCACCTGAAGGTCTGGGAGAACATCGGCTTCCCCCTGAAGCTGCGGAAAATGGACAAGAAAAGCATCCAGAAGCGGGTAAAGGAGGTGGCGCAGATACTGGGCCTGACGGAATATCTGGACCGCAAGCCCAAGGAGCTTTCCGGCGGGCAGAAGCAGCGGGTGGCCATCGGCCGGGCCATTGTCCGGGAGCCAAAGGTGCTCTTGATGGACGAACCTCTTTCGAACCTGGACGCGAAGCTGCGCAACCACATGCGCACGGAGATTATAAAACTTAGACAAAAAATCAACACAACTTTTATCTATGTTACCCACGACCAGACGGAGGCCATGACCCTGGGCGACCGCATCGTCATTATGAAAGACGGCTTTATTCAGCAGATCGGCACACCACAGGAAGTGTTCGACCACCCGGCGAACCTGTTCGTGGCGGGGTTCATCGGCACGCCGCAGATGAACTTTTTCGACGGCGAATTGCTCCACGACGAGGGCGGCTACCGCATCACCGTGGAAGGCCAGCCCATGGCCCTGCCGCTGGAGAAGCAGAACCGCCTGGCGGCGGGGAGTGTGCAGCCCCAGAAGATCACCGTGGGCGTGCGGCCCGACTACCTGTACCCCGCCGGGGACGGGGCAGGGCTTGCCGCCAAAGTGGACGTGACGGAAATGATGGGCAGCGAGGTGCACGTGCACTGCTCGGTAAACGGCAAGGACACCGTGGTGATCGTGCCCACGGTGGAGAAAGACGGCCAGCGCTTCCAGCCGCCGGGGGTGGGGGAGACCATCCGGCTGGGGTTCAATGTGGAGCTGTGCCATTTGTTCGGCGGGGACGGCGAGTCCCTGGAAGCCCGGGGGCACAAAGGCGCCGCCGGCTGATCCCCAAAACGCAAAGAACCCCCGCCCCGGGGCGCCGGAGCGGGGGAAAATTTACCACTTTTCCAAGGTGATGGTGGTTTCGAGCAGCATTTGTCCTGTTTCCATGTCGCGTATCTTCACATCGACGGGCTCATTGGGGTTTAAGGAGGCCCAGAAACGACCGTTATAAATCCAGTAATCTATCCCCTCGTCGTCGTAGATGACATGGGAGGATTCATTGCGGGTACTCTCGGACTGATCTAAGAGCTGGCCTTCCTGGTACATATCCACGCACAGAGAGTGGTAGCCATCGATGGGGCCAGTTATCATCCAGCGGCCCTCTCCAGACTCCACGGTAACGCTCTCCAGGCGCCAGATGTCCCCAGCCTCATCGGTGTCATCCCACCAGGCGTAGTTGGCGGGTTCGGGCACCTCGCTCACATCGCAGGGCTGAATAGTGCCCGCCTGGAAATCCAGCTTGAAGGCGGCCTCCCTCTGATTGCTGCCGTTTTTATCGAAGAGACCCAGGTACACGGCCCGGTCCTCTTCCTCGCGCATGCCGCCCCACACGCCTATGTCGCGGATGTATCCGTTGCCCAGGTCTTGGGGGATGCACTGGCCCTGACCGCCCAGGGAGTAGCCGTCGGAAAGGATGCTTCCAATAACCGGGTGGTCATAGCGGCTTTCGTAGTCCGCGATAAAAAGGGTGGCGGCCGGGGTGGTCAGAGCCTTTACCACGGTCATGCCGTTTTGGCTCATACCCGTACAGTCGATTTCCTTTATGGGGGCGTCGTTTTTCTGGGCAGTGAAGCGCAGGGAGAAGTCGCTGGTATTGAAATTGTCGTCTCCTTCTTCCATGTCGCGGTAGGGGTCATAGGTGAAAAAGCCCTTATAGACCAGCTCAATGTCCAAGGAGTCTTGGCCCCAGTATTCCTCCGGCAGGAGGAAGCCTCTTTGACAGATGTATTCCCGGTCGCCGGTGCGGTCCCACTTTTGGTAGCCCAGGGCGGCAAAGCCCGGGACGTCTCCGCCGCGGCCGCCCTTTTCGTTCCAGGTGTAGCAGCCGCTGCCGTTTATCAGCAGGTCATAGCCGGGAATCTGAATGTCGTAGATCCGATTGTAGCATTCGGGGTACTCCTTCTCAATCTCCATGCGCAGGCCCGCAAAAAGGAAGTAGCCGTCATAGTAAGCCTCCTCCACGGTGATATGCACGTTCTGCTCCCCTTCGTTATTGGGGGCCACGTCCAGGGTGACTATCGGTTCGGGCTTCAGAACTTGGGTCTCAGCCAACAGGGGATCGCTTTCGTCCTCCGGGGCAGTGGGTATCTCTTCCTCTGCGGCGGGGGCCAGGGGCTGGGCGTAGGATTGGATGTTTCCCTGTGTATCCTGCAGGTTCCTGGAACCATTGACGTTCACCTGCCGAAAAATACCACCCACCAAAGGCAAACTCTCCGCAAAAGCCGGGAACAAGGCGTTGGTGCCGATGAGCAGGGCAAAGAGGGCGGCGCAGGCCCCGGTGGAGAGGGCAAAGCGGCGCAGGCCCCGGCGCTTTTTCTTCTGGGGGCGGGCGGCCTCGGCCCACTGGGCCTCGTGCATGAGGCCCAGGGTGCTTTCCAGCAGGGCGGCGCTGGGGGCGTTCTGGTCCACGATGCGCCGGGCGGTTTTCTCTATATTCATAGAAATCTCCTTTCTATCGCAAGCGCTGCCCCAGCGCCACCCGGGCCCTGGTCAGCCGGACGCGCACCGCGTTGGGCGAGCATCCCAGTACCTTTGCGGTCTCCCCGGCGGAAAGCCCGCCGAAGTAGGTAAGCTCCAGCACCTCCCGGTGCTTTTTGGGCAGGGCCTGCAGCTCCACCATCAGCTCCAGGTCCTCCTGGGACTGGAGGCACAGGTTTTCGGCCGCCTCCATGGGCAGGGTCTCGTGGCGTTTTTTGGTGCGCCACAGCATTTTGCATGCGTACACCGTGGCCTTCGAGAACCACACCCGGCCCTGCCTTTCGTTTGTAAACACAGGCTTTTTGCGCACATAGCTTAAAAAGACCTCCTGGAACACATCCTCGGCGTCTTCCCGGGTGTGCATTTTTGCCAGGGCAATGGCGTATACGGTGCGGGCATAGGCGGCCACTACCTCCTCGGGGGAGGCGGGGGCTGTTAAGGGCTCGTCCCGCCGGCCCGGCTGGGCGGTAAGGCGCCGCTCTGCCGTTTGGCCCAGTTCCATACAGATCTCTCCCTTCTTCATAGGCTGCAGATGTCACCCGCGCGGTTTCGTCTGACACCTATTATACTGCCGCGGGCCCCGGGATCATTTCAAAGAAAAGTATACCGAAGTTTTGGGGGAAATGCAAGAAGGCCCTTGCGCCCGGGGGCAAAGCGCAGTATACTACACTTAAAAGAAAGGAGCTGTATGTTATGGATATCTATGTAAGCGCCCAGGCCCCCCGGGGCGGGGACGGCACAAAGAAAGCGCCCTTCGGGACCATTTCCCAGGCGGCGAAGATTGCCAGGGCCGGGGACACGGTGCTGGTAGGGCCCGGCGTCTACCGGGAGTGGGTGGACCCCCAAAACGCCGGGGAGGAGGGCGCGCCCATCACCTACCGCTCCATAGAGCCGGGGGCCGCCGTCATTACCGGGGCCGAGCCCGTGAAGTGCTGGCAGCCCTACGAGGGGAATGTCTGGGCGGCGCGCGTCTCAAACGGCCTTTTCGGGGCGTATAACCCCTACACCACCCTGATAAAGGGGGACTGGTATTTTTCAGAGAAGCCCTACCACACCGGGGAGGTTTATTTGAACGGCCGCTCTATGTATGAGGCCGACAGCCTGGAGGGTGTCCTGAACCCCGTGGTGTACCGCTGCTCTTGGGAGCCGGAAAACACCCTTTACCGCTGGTACACCTGCCAGGAGGAGGGCATGACCGTTATTTACGCCAACTTCCAGGGGGCGGACCCCAATAAGGAAGACGTGGAGATAAACGTGCGCAGAAACTGCTTCTACCCCTCGAAGACCGGGGTAAACTACATCACCCTCTCGGGCTTTACCGTGTGCAGGGCCGCCACCCAGTGGGCGCCCCCCACCGCCTATCAGGAGGGCATGATCGGCCCCCACTGGTCCAAGGGCTGGGTCATCGAGGACTGCGAGGTGTCGGACTCCAAGTGCTCGGGCATCTCCCTGGGCAAGTACCTGCAGCCCAATAACGAAAACAAGTGGACCACCAAGTGGCTGAAGGACGGCACCCAGACCGAGCGGGACGCCATCTGCCAGGCCCAGCGGGAGGGCTGGACCAAGGAGAACATCGGCCACCACACCGTGCGCAGGTGCAACATCCACCACTGCGGCCAGACGGGCATTGTGGGGCACCTGGGCGGGGTCTTCTCTGTGATAGAGGATAACCACATCCACCACATCAACAACAAGCAGGATTTAGGCGGGGCGGAGATTGGAGGCATCAAGATGCACGCGGCCATCGACGTCATTTACCGGCGCAACCACATCCACCACTGCACCCGTGGCCTGTGGCTGGACTGGCAAGCCCAGGGCACCCGGGTCACCCAGAACCTGTTCCACGACAACGTGCCCCCCATGAACACCCAGATCGACAACGGCCTGGCCATCGGGGAGGACATCTTCGTGGAGGTCTCCCACGGGCCCACGCTCATTGACAACAACCTGCTCCTGTCCCCCTGCGCCTGCAGGCTCAGCACCCAGGGCATCGCCCTGGCCCACAACTTCATCGCCGGGTCCTTCACCTGGGTGGGCAGGGGCACGGACAACGGGGACTTCGACACCCCCAGCCCCCGGTACACCCCCTACCATGTGCCCCACCGCACGGAGATCGCGGGCTTCATGACCATCCTGCACGGGGACGCCCGGTTCTACAACAACATCTTCGTGCAGCAGCCCCCCCGGCGGGATCTGGTGCGGGAGGCCGAAAAGGGCGCTATGGATACCCTGGACATGCTGAACCTCACCTGCGGCACCCTGCCCTACGACGGCTACCCCACGGCGGAGCAGTACTTTGCCCGCTTTACCGAGAAGGTCCACGACCGGCACGACGACAAGTACTACAGCCACCTGCCTGTGTACACCGGGGGCAACGCCTACTTTAACGGCGCCCAGCCCTGCGACAGCGAGCAGGGCTTCGTGACGGACTCGGAGCACGCCATCACCTGGGCCCTGGAGGAGCGGGAGGGAAAGACCCTCTTTACCACCAACGCCTATGAGTTCCTGCCCGCCATGAGCACCCCCCTGGTGTCCACCCGGCTGATGGGTCTGGCCTTCGAGCCCGAGCAGCCCTTTGAAGACCCGGACGGCTCGCCCCTGACCCTCAATAAAGACTATCTGGGCCGCCACCGTGCCGTGTCGCCCCGGCCCGGCCCCTTCGAGGGCGGGGAGGGCGTTTGGGCCGTGTTCGGGGAATAGGAGGCCGGTATGGACCAGATAGAGATACTGAAGGGCTGGATCAAAGAGAGCCCCCACACGGTCTTTCTGGGAGGCGCGGGGGTCTCCACCGCCAGCGGCATCCCGGATTTCCGCAGCGCCCACGGCCTGTACATGCAGAAGAAGCAGGGCATTTCTTACGAGGAGATGCTCTCCCACACCTATTATGTCCGCCATACGGAGGAGTTCTATGACTTCCTGCGCCGGGTGATGCTCTACCCCGACGCAAAGCCCAACCCCGCCCACTACGCCCTTGCGAAGCTGGAGCGGGAGGGGAAGCTGGAGGCGGTCATCACCCAGAACATAGACGGCCTGCACCAGATGGCCGGAAGCAAGAACGTGCTGGAGCTGCACGGCAGCGAGAACCGCTATCTGTGTGAGAAGTGCGGCCGGGCCTATGACATGGCCTACGTGCTGGAGCGGCCCGGCATACCCCAGTGCGCCTGCGGCGGGGTGCTCAAGCCCGACGTGGTGCTCTACGAGGAGCCTCTCGATCAGGCGCTTTTATACAGGGCCGTCACCTACGCCAAAAATGCCCGGCTGATGCTGGTGGCGGGCACGTCTTTAGTGGTGTACCCGGTGGCGGGGCTGGTAGATTACCTGGGGGAGGATGCCAGGCTGGTGCTCATAAACCGCGACCCCACCCCCTACGACTCCCGGGCCGACCTGATTATCCGGGAGGACCTGACCCAGGTGCTGGCCCAGGCGGCCGGGCTGGAGGCGTAGCCGGTGGCGGGCCTTGTGCACGGGGGCGACTGGGCGGGCTTTCGGCAGGAGTTTGGGGCCATGCCCCTGGATTTTTCCGCCAACGTGAGCCCCCTGGGCCTGCCGGAGGGCGTGCGCCGGGCGGTGACAGAAGCCCTCAAAACCGCCCACCTGTACCCCGACCCCCTGTGCCGGGAGCTGCGCCGGGCCCTTTCCCGGCGCCACGGGGTGGGGGAGGAACAGGTCTTGTGCGGAAACGGCGCGGCGGACCTGATCTTCCGGCTGGCCCTGGCGGCGGGGCCGGGGGCGGGGGTGGTTACGGCCCCCACCTTCGCCGAGTACGAGCAGGCCCTCCGGGCCGCGGGCCGGCGGGCGGAGCGGGCCCTTCTGCGGGAGGCGGAGGGCTTCGCGGTCACAGAGGGGTTCCTTTCCCACATAAGGCCCGGGGTGGGGCTGGTGTTTCTCTGTGAGCCCAACAACCCCACGGGCCGCACCACAGACCGGGCCCTGCTGCAGAAGATCCTGGAGAAGTGCGCGGCCTGCGGGGCCCTGCTCATCGCAGACGAGTGCTTTAACGAATTTCTGGACGAGCCCGAGGCCCACAGCCTTATCGGGGAGCTTTCGCGCTTTGAGAACCTTCTGATTCTCCGGGCCTTCACCAAGTGGTACGGCATGGCGGGCCTGCGGCTGGGCTATTGCCTGGGCAGCCCCGCGCTGCTCAAAAAGATGGCCCAGTGCGGGCAGCCCTGGGGGGTGTCCTCCCTGGCCCAGGCGGCGGGGGTGCAGGCCCTGAAAGAGGAGGCCTACAGCCGCCGCCTGAAGGCCCTCATAAAGGAGCAGCGGCCCATCCTGGCGGAGGGCCTTCAGGGCCATTCCTGCCGGGTGCTGCCCGGGGAGGCAAACTACCTGCTCTTTTTCTGCGAAGACGCAAAGCTTGCGGAGAAGCTGCGGGAAAAGGGCATCCTTCTGCGGGACTGCGCGAACTACCCGGGGCTTTCGCCCGGGTGGTTCCGGTGCGCCGTGCGCGGGGGAGAAGAAAACCGGGCCCTTCTCCGGGCCATGAGGGAGGTCCTATAAGTGGCAAAACGCATTATGGTACAGGGCACCATGTCAGGGGCGGGAAAGAGCCTGCTGGCCACGGCCCTGTGCCGTTTTTTCTGGCGGCAGGGCTTCCGGGTGGCCCCCTTCAAGAGCCAGAACATGGCCCTTAACAGCTTCATCACAGCGGACGGCCTGGAGATGGGCCGGGCCCAGGTGACCCAGGCCTGGGCCGCGGGCAAAGAGCCCGACGTGCGCATGAACCCCATCCTCTTAAAGCCCTGCAGCGACACGGGCAGCCAGCTCATTGTAAACGGCCGGGTGCGGGGGCAGTACCCGGCCGCAGAGTACTTCAAAATGAAAAAGAGCCTGATCCCCGAGATACTGGCGGCTTTCCGCAGCCTGGAGGAGGAAAACGACATCATAGTGCTGGAAGGGGCGGGCAGCCCGGCGGAGATTAACTTAAAGCAAGACGACATCGTGAACATGGGCTTGGCGGAGCTGACGGATTCGCCGGTGGTGCTTACGGGGGACATCGACCGGGGCGGGGTCTTCGCCCAGCTGTACGGCACCGTGGCCCTGCTGGAGGAAAAGGAGCGGGCCCGCGTAAAGGGCCTTATCATCAATAAGTTCCGGGGGGACCCGAAGCTTCTCACCCCCGGCCCCCAGATGCTGGAGGAGCTCACCGGCATCCCGGTTTTGGGGGTTGTGCCCTTCCTCCATGTAGATATTGACGACGAGGACAGCCTTTCCCCCCGGCTGGGGCAGAGGGACGCCCGCCGCCCCATCGACATCGCTGTGGTGCGCCTGCCCCGCATTTCGAACTTCACAGACTTCTCGCCCTTAGAGAACCACCCCGCCCTGGGCGTGCGGTACGCAGACGCGGCACAGCGGCTGGGGCGCCCCGACTTTGTGATCCTCCCCGGCACCAAAAGCACCCTGGAGGACCTGCGCTGGCTGCGCCAGAGCGGCCTGGAGGCGCAGATCAAGAAGCTGGCGGCAGGGGGCACGCCCGTTCTGGGGGTGTGCGGGGGCTACCAGATGCTGGGGGAGACCCTCAGCGACCCCCTGGGCGCAGAGGGCGGCGGGGAGCTTCGCGGGCTGGGGCTCCTGCCGGTCTCCACCGTCTTTTCCCGGGAAAAGGCCCGCACCCGGGTGAAGGGGGAGGTGCTCGCAGGGCCCTTTGCCGGGGCGCGGGTAGAGGGGTACGAGATACACATGGGCCGCACCGAAACGGGGAAGGCCCCGGCCTTCTGCCGGCTGGAGGACGGCCGGCCCGACGGCGCCGTTCAGGGCCTGGTGTTCGGCACGTACCTGCACGGGCTTTTTGACACCGGGGAGCTGACCTCCCGCCTGGCGGGCTGGCTCCTCGAGCGCCGGGGGCTCACCCCGGAGGAGGCCCGGCCCCTTTCCCATCGGGAGCACCAGGAGCTCGAGTTCGACCGGCTGGCGCGGGCCCTGGAGGAGAGCCTCAATATGCCCGCCCTGTACCGGGCCATGGGGCTGTAAATTTCTTTCTGGGCGGCCTTGACATTTTGGGGGGCGTGCAGTATACTGTCTACAACAGGTGCACAAAAAGTGCGGAAAACACAGATTTGTATTTTATGGGAGGACAGTTATGCCACAACTCATGGACGCGCTGGTAAAACCTGCCGCAGGGCCCGGCCTGGAGCTCCGCCAGGTGCCCGTGCCCCAGCCCGGGGCCGGGGAAGTGCTCATCAAGATCCACAAGACCGCCATCTGCGGCACGGACGTTCACATCTACAACTGGGACCCCTGGGCCCGGGAACACATTCGCCCGCCCATGGTCATCGGCCACGAGTACGTGGGCGAGGTGGCCGCCCTGGGCGACGGCGTCACGGGCCTGCACATAGGCCAGCGGGTCAGCGGCGAGGGGCACATCACCTGCGGCCGCTGCCGCAACTGCCACACCGGCAACATCCAGTGGTGCTGGGACACCAAGGGCGTTGGGGTGGACCGGGACGGGGCCTTCGCCCAGTACGTGTGCATCCCCCAGAGCAACGTCATCATCATCGACGAGAGCCTGCCCAAAGAGGTGGTGGCCTTCTTTGACGCCTTCGGAAACGCCACCCACACAGCCCTTATGTGGGACCTGGTGGGGGAGGACGTGCTCATCACCGGGGCGGGGCCCATCGGCATCATCGCCGTGGGCATCTGCAAGTACGCCGGGGCCCGGCGGGTGGTCATCACCGACGTAAACGACTACCGCCTGGAGCTGGCCCGGAAGATGGGCGCCGACGCCGCTGTGAACGTAAAGGCCGAGGACCTGTCCGGGGTCATGCACAAGCAGGGGCTGGTGGAAGGCTTTGACATCGGCCTGGAGATGAGCGGAAACGGCGCCGCCCTGACCCAGATGATCTCCGTCATGCGAAACGGCGGCAAGATAAGCCTTCTGGGCATCTCCAACGAGCCCGTCTCTTTGGATATGAACGGCATCATCGGCAAGGGCCTGACGCTCCAGGGCATCTATGGCCGGAAGATGGACAACTGGCACCAGATGTCCTACATGGTGCAGGGGGGCCTGGATTTGACCCCGGTCATCACCCACCGCTTCCATTACACAGAGTTCGAGGAGGGCTTTGCCGCCATGAACAGCGGCAGGTCCGGCAAGGTCATTTTGAGCTGGGATAAGTGAGGAGGTCTTTATCATGAAGCAGGCACTGGAAAAATATGTAAAAGAGCTGGAAGCCATCCGAGAGGCCGGCACCTGGAAGGGCGAGCGCGTCATCACCACCCCCCAGAAGTCCCGCATCGACACCACGGAAAAGAGGGCCGTGGTGAACATGTGCGCCAATAACTACCTGGGCCTCTCCAATAACCCGGACCTGATCGCCGCCGCCAAGGAGAGCTACGACAAGTGGGGCTTCGGCCTTTCCTCCGTGCGGTTCATCTGCGGCACCCAGAGCGTACATAAGGAGCTGGAGCAGAAGCTCGCCGAATTCCTCTCCATGGACGACGTGATCCTCTACTCCTCCTGCTTTGACGCCAACGGCGGCCTGTTCGAGACGCTTTTGGGGCCGGAGGACGCGGTGATCTCGGACGAGCTGAACCACGCCTCCATCATCGACGGCGTGCGCCTGTGCAAGGCCAAGCGCTACCGCTACAAGAACAACAACATGGAGGACCTGCGCGCCCAGCTGCAGGCCGCCAAAGAGGCCGGGGCCAAGGTCATGCTCATCGCCACCGACGGCGTGTTCTCCATGGACGGGTACATCGCGAACCTGCAGGGCATCTGCGATCTGGCCGAGGAGTTCGGGGCCCTGGTGATGGTGGATGACAGCCACGCCGCGGGCTTCATGGGCGACACGGGCCGGGGCACCCCCGAGTACTGCGGCGTGCAGGAGCGGGTGGACATCATCACCGGCACCTTCGGCAAGGCCCTGGGCGGGGCCTCCGGGGGCTTCACGGCGGCCCGGCAGCCCATTGTGGACCTGCTGCGGCAGCGCAGCCGCCCCTATCTGTTCTCCAACACCCTGGCCCCGGCTGTGTGCGCGGCCAGCATCAAGACATTGGAGCTGCTCATGGCCTCCACGGCCCTTAGGGACAAGGTCCACGAGAACACGGCCTATTTTCGGGAGAAGCTGGGGCAGCTGGGCTTCGACGTGCTGCCCGGCACCCACCCCATCGTGCCGGTGATGCTCTACGACGCCAAAACGGCCGCAGAGTTTGCCGCCCGCATGCTGGAAAAGGGCGTGTACGTGGTGGGCTTCAGCTACCCGGTGGTGCCCCAGGGCAAGGCCCGCATCCGCACCCAGGTGTCCGCCGGGCACAGCCGGGAAGACCTGGATTTCGCCGTGCAGTGCTTCAAAGAGGTCAAGGAAGAAATGGGGCTCTGAGCCTCCTTTGAAGGAGAGAAAAAATAGATTGACAAACCGCCTCCTTTTGCTATAGAATAGGTGTCAAGGTAAAATACAAGTAAAAAACTGTAGTTTTGCCGGTGAACGGTCGATTTCCGCATAATATAAGGAGGACAGGTATGTCACGTATTGTTTTCACCACCCGCGAGGAGGAACTGATGAATTTCCTCTGGGACTACGGCGAGCCGCTCACGGCCAACGATATGATTCTCAACTGCAAGGACCACAGCTGGAGCG
>CANRZD010000026.1 GCA_947644325.1 uncultured Clostridia bacterium | reverse complement strand
CTCCCGCTGCTTCTCGGCCAGCTTGCTCTGGGAGGCCATGCTCCTCTGCTGCTTTAAGTTCATGGGGAACATGAGGAGCTTCATGATGATGGTAAACAGGATAATGGCGACGCCGTAGTTTTTCACCAGTGTGTACAGGAACCACAGCAGGTAGCCCAGTATACTTCCAAAAAAATTAAATATTGACATCATTTGTGAACGTGATCCCTTCCGAATCCTTTTTCACTCATTATAAAGGAAATTGGCTCTAGTGTAAACAGCTAAACCGGATTATTTTTTTCTTTTTTTGCCTTCCCGTTTTTCCGGCACCGGGTCATAGCCCCCTTTGCCCCAGGGGTTGCACCGCAAAACGCGCCAGATGGTCAGGGCCCCGCCCTTTATGGCGCCGAAGCGCTCGATAGCCTCCAGGCCGTACTGGGAGCAGGTGGGGATGAAACGGCAGCTGGGGGCCGTGTGGGGGGAGATATTCTCCCTGTAAAAGCGTATCGCCCACAGCAAAGCCGCCCTCAGCATGGCCTTTCCCCCTCTGTAAGCAGGCCGGCCGCCGAAAGCTGCCTTTCCATATGTTTTTGCACCTGAGTGCTTTTGGCCCCGGGGGTGCGGCCCCGGGCCACGAACACCAGGTCGTAGCCGGGCTTTACCCTGGGGAGCAGGCCCCGGTAGGCCTCCCGTATCACCCGCCGGGCCCGGCTGCGGGTGACGGCGTTTCCCACCTTCTTACTGGTGGTGATGCCCGCCCGGGTGAAGGGCTGGCGGTTTTTCAGCCAGTAGGTCACAAGAAAGGGCGAGACCTGGCTCTTTCCCCGCCGGTAGGCCCGCCTGAAGTCGTTGTTGCGCGTCATGGGGACGATCTTATCCATTTCATGCTCCCGTCACAAAAGCGGTAAACGAAAGAAAGGCCACACTACCTGTGACCTTCCTGCTCAATGTTAGTAGGAAAGATGCGCTCTGCCTTTCGCCCTGCGGCGTGCCAGTACCTTGCGACCGTTGCGGTCAGACATTCTTTTACGGAAGCCATGCTCCTTCTTCCTGTGAAGCTTCTTCGGCTGATAGGTCCTCAGCATAGGTAAACCCCTCCTTTCGGGCTCTTTTCCCTTGCAATTTAGCATTATACCTTACCTTAGGCCTTTATGTCAACACCCTTTTTTCCCCGCGGGGTGCTTTTGGCCCTTTTTTTCTGACTTTTTGGGGATATTACTAGGTATTGTGGCTGTGGAAAACGCCCCCCTACAAGGAAAAGTATTTGAAAAAAAAGCGCTTCTGTGGTATACTTTGTAATATATGCAAGGGAAATTTTTTAGGGCCTTAATGGGGCCCTTCTGGAGGGTATGACTTTTGGATTCTTTTGAGCAAGCTTGGGAACTGATCTGCGAGACCTGCAAGTCCCAGATCACCGGCGTGGCCTACAAGACCTGGTTCAGCAGCTTAAAGCCGGTCTCGCTGGATTTTGAAAACAACGTGGCGACCATCGAAGCGCCCAACGAGTTCCACATGCAGACGCTTCTGCGTGGGTACTCGGAGGTGCTGGGGCGGGCCTTCGAGTCGGTGTTCGGCATGCCGGTGCAGCTGAAGGTCACCGTGCCCCAGGAGGCCCCGCCCCAGAAGGAGGCCCCGGCCCCGGACAACGACAGCTACGAGCTGACCTTCGACACCTTTGTGGTGGGGCCCTCGAACCGCTTTGCCCACGCCGCCTGCCAGGCCGTGGCCTTAAAGCCCGCCATCCTCTATAACCCGCTGTTCATTTACGGGAACTCGGGGCTGGGGAAGACCCACCTGCTCTCGGCCGTCTCAAAGGAATTCATGAGAAACTTCCCGGACCGGAACGTGGTGTACGTGAAAAGCGAGGACTTCACAAACGAGGTTATTGACGCCATCTCCCGGGGCACCACGGCGGCCCTGCGGGCCAAGTACCGCAACGCCGACCTGCTGCTTATGGACGACGTGCAGTTCATCGCCGGGAAGAACTCTACCCAGGAGGAATTTTTCCACACCTTCAACACCCTTTACGAGGCGAAAAAGCAGATCATCCTCACCTCTGACCGGCCGCCTAAGGACATTGCCACTTTAGAGGACCGGCTGCAGACCCGTTTCGAGTGGGGCCTGACGGCCGACGTGCAGCCCCCGGACTACGAGACGCGCATCGCCATCATCAACCGCAAGGCGGACTCCATGGATTTTTCCATCCCGGAGAACGTCAGCGAGTACATTGCCAATAAGCTTAAAAGCAACGTGCGCCAGCTGGAGGGGGCGGTGAAGAAGCTGCGGGCCTTCCATCTCTTAGAGGGCAAGCCCATCAACGTGGCCACGGCCCAGTCGGCTATCAGCGACATCATCAACAACAGCCAGCCCACCCCCGTCACGGTGGACAAGATCATCGAGGAGGTGGCCCGCACCTACCTTGTCTCCCCGGAGGACATACGCTCCGGCAAGCGCAACGGGGCCATTTCCGCCGCCAGGCAGGTTTCTATTTATATAGTCCGTGAGATCACCCAGATGCCCATGACGGAGATCGGGGAGACCTTCGGGGGGCGGGACCACTCCACCATCGTGTACTCTATGAAGAAGATGGAGCAGAAGCTGCAGAGCGACCCCCACACCCGGGACACGGTGGAGGATATCATCAAGAATATACGGGACCGGTAGGAAAGGTTTTCCACCGTTTCCACCACATTCCACCAACAGCTTGTCAACAGGCGGTGGAAAGGGGGAGAGGCTTTCCCCAGCCTCCCGGTTTTGTCCACAGGGGGCCTTTGAAAACTTTTCGGGCCCAAAGGGGCTGTATAACAGGGTTTTGGCGGGTTTTGCACTTTTCCACCGGCCCTATTACTACTTCTAAATCTAAACAAGTATAGAAAGAAACAGAGAGGGCTTATTTATGAAATTCACAGTCCAGAAGAACCACATCACTGAAGCCGTTTCCAATATCCAGCGGGCGGTCTCCACCAAGACCTCCATCCCCGCTCTGGAGGGCATTCTGCTCTCCGCCGGAGAGGAGGGCCTGGAGCTGTGCGCCTATGACCTGGAGCTGGGCATCACCACCACCATACCCGCCCAGGTGGAGGAGCCGGGCAAGGCCGTGCTCAGCGCCAAAATCTTCTCTGACATCGTGCGCCGGACCCCGGACGAGTCCATCACCGTGGCGGTGGACGAAAAGAACATGGCGTCTATTGAAAGCGGCTATAGCCACTTTTCCATTATCGGCATTCCGGCGGTGGAATTCCCGGAGCTGCCCAAGCTCACGGACGCCACGGCCATCCAGCTGCCCGCAAACGTATTAAAGAGCATGATACGCCAGACGGTTTTCGCCGTGGCCGAAAGCGACGCGAAGCCCATTCATCAAGGCAGCCTGTTCTCCCTGGAGGGGGGGAGGCTGGACGTGGTGTCTGTAGACGGCTACCGGCTGGCAAAGCGCACGGAGGCCGTGGAGTTCAGCGAAGACCTGTCCTTTGTGGTGCCGGGCAAGACTCTCTCTGAGCTTCTGCGTCTTTTGAAGGATTCGGAGGAACCGGTGGCCATTTCTGTGGGCAGCAGGCACATTTTATTTAATGCTGACCATTATACAGTGATATCAAGTTTACTTGAAGGCGAGTTCTTAAACTACAAGGCCGCCATCCCCGCGGAGGGGAAGACGGAAGTGGTCATGCGCACAAGGGAAGCCATAGAGAGCGTGGAGCGCGTGTCCCTGCTCATTACGGACCGGCTGAAAAGCCCCATCCGCTGCCTGTTCTCCCAGGGGGAGGTAAAGCTCTTGTGCACCACGTCCATGGGCCGGGCCAGCGACCAGCTGACGGTGGCCCTGGAGGGGGACGACGTGGAGATCGGCTTTAACAACCGCTACCTGCTGGACGCCCTGCGGAACACGGAGTGCGACGAGGTGCGGGTGCAACTCAACGGGCCCCTGAGCCCCATGAAGGTCATGCCTAAAGAGGGGGACAGCTTTTTGTTCCTGGTGCTGCCGGTGCGGCTGAAAAACGATTGAGTCCCTAAACGAGCGGCCCCTGGGCGACGGGGGCCGCTGTTTTTAAGTGTTCCTTTAAGTTAGGAGAGGAGGCTGCTTTTATGGAGAAGATTGAGATCACCACGGAGTTTATTCGGCTGGATTCTTTTTTGAAGCTCACCGGCATGGTAGACACCGGGGGGCAGGCGAAGTTCGTGATACAGGGGGGAGAGGTGCAGGTAAACGGCCAGGTGTGCACCATGCGCGGCAAGAAGCTGCGCCCCGGGGATAAGGCCCAGTACGCGGGGAAGACCTTCCAGGTGGCGGGGGGAAGCCTATGACGTATGACGCGGGGACAGTGGATGTAGCCGTCATCGGCGCGGGGCACGCGGGCATAGAAGCGGGGCTGGCGGCGGCACGGCTGGGGGCGAAGACGGTGGTTTTCACCATTAACCTGGACGCCGTGGGGAACTGCCCCTGCAACCCCAGCATTGGCGGCACGGCCAAGGGGCATCTGGTGCGGGAGATCGACGCCCTGGGCGGGGAGATGGGCCGAACCGCCGACGCCTGCACATTGCAGAGCCGGATGCTGAACCTGGGGAAGGGCCCGGCGGTGCATTCCCTGCGGGCGCAGATAGATAGGAACCAATATTCCCAGCTCATGAAGCATAAACTGGAACAGTGCCCGGGCCTGGAGCTGAAACAGGCCGAAGTGGTGAAGCTGGAGCCCAAAGAGGGAAAGTGGCTCTTGACCACCCGGCTGGGGGCTGTGTATCGGGCCGGGGCAGTGATCATCTGCACGGGCACTTTTTTGGGCGGGAAGATCTTCGTGGGGGAGGTCTCTTACGAGAGCGGGCCTGACGGGATGTTCCCTTCGGCCTTCCTGCCGGATTCTTTGCGGGAGCTGGGCATTTCCCTTAGGCGCTTCAAGACCGGGACGCCGGCCCGGGTGCTCAGGTCTTCTATTGACTTTTCGGGGCTGGAGGTGCAGCAGGGGGACGAGCCGGTGGTGCCCTTTTCTTACGACACGGAGGGGAAGCTGGAGAATAAAGCGGTGTGCCACATCAGCTGGACAAACGACGAGACGAAACGGGTCATACTGGAGAACATAGGGCGCTCGCCCCTGTACGGGGGGCAGATAGAGGGCATCGGGCCCCGGTACTGCCCGAGTATTGAAGACAAAGTCATGCGCTTCCCGGATAAGCCCAGGCACCAGCTCTTTATCGAGCCCTGCGGGCTGGAGACGGAGGAAATGTATCTGCAGGGCATGAGCTCCTCTCTGCCGGAGGAGGTACAGGTGCAGTTTTATCGCACCATACCGGGGCTGGAGAAGGTGAAGCTCATGCGCACGGCCTACGCCATCGAGTACGACTGCTGCGACCCCCTGCAGCTGGACGCCACTTTGGAGTTCCGGGATTGGCCGGGGCTCTACGGGGCGGGGCAGTTCAACGGCAGCTCCGGCTACGAGGAGGCCGCGGCCCAGGGGCTGGTGGCGGGCATCAATGCCGCCCGGAAGGTGCTGGGCCTGGGGCGGGTGGTGCTGGACCGGGCCGGGTCCTACATCGGCACGCTTATCGACGACCTTATCACAAAGGGGGCCAGCGACCCCTATCGGATGATGACTTCCCGCTCTGAATACCGGCTGGTGTTGCGCCAGGACAATGCCGACGAGCGGCTGACCCCCCTGGGCCGGGAGATCGGGCTCATTGGGGATGAGCGGTGGGAGAAGTTTTCTTTGAAGCAGGAGCAGAAGAAGGCCGAGAGGAAGCGGGTGCTCTCCACCACCCTTGCACCCAGTGAGGAGCTGAACGCCCTGCTTGTTTCACGTGAAACATCTCCGGTGAGCACCGGCGTGCGGCTATCGGAATTGCTGCGCAGGCCCCAGATCACCTACAAAGACCTGGAGCCCGTGGACAAGACCCGGCCGGACCTGCCGGAAGCGGTTTTCGAAAACGTGGAGATCGAGCTGAAATACGAGGGCTACATCCGCAGGCAGAAGGCAGACATAGAAGAAATGCGGCGGCTGGAGCAGAAGGCCCTGCCCCGAGATATAGACTTCTCCACCCTGAAGGGCCTGCGGCTGGAGGCGGCGGAGAAGCTCAACAAGGTGCGGCCGGAGAACATCGGCCAGGCGGGCCGCATATCTGGGGTGAGCCCGGCGGACATTTCGGTGCTGCTGATCTGGCTGTCGGCCCGGAACAAGGAGGAAAAGTGAATGGACATACGAGAACGGCTGACAGCCGGGGCCAAGGGCATCGGCGTGAAGCTGACGGGCGGGCAGGCGGAGGCCTTTCAAGTCTACATGGAAATGCTGCTGGAGTGGAACGAGAAGATCAACCTGACGGCCATTACGGACCCGGAGGAGATCGTGGTGAAGCACTTTGTGGACAGCCTGACCCTTCTGCTGGCCTGTAAGATCAAGCCCGGGGCCAAGGTGCTGGACGTGGGCACCGGGGCCGGGTTCCCGGGGGTGCCGCTGAAGATCGTGCGGCCGGACGTAGAGCTTACTTTGCTGGACGGGCTCAATAAGCGGCTGGTGTTCCTGGGGGAGGTCTGCGCCCGGCTGGGCCTGGAGAGCCAGCGGGTGCACAAGCGGGCCGAGGAGGCCGGGTTGGACAAGAAGATGCGGGAATCTTATGACCTGGTGACGGCCCGGGCGGTTGCCCCCCTGCAGGTGTTGTGCGAGTACTGCCTGCCGCTGGTAAAGATGAAGGGCTTCTTCGTAGCCATGAAGGGCCCAGGGGCCCGGGAAGAACTGGCGGCATCGAAAAAGGCCCTGGGTATCTTAGGAGGCGACGAAGTGAAGCTTCTGCCCCTGGAGGACTTCGGGGCGGGGGAGAGGAACTTGATTGTAGTGCAGAAAAAGAGCTTCACCCCCAAAGGCTACCCCCGGCATGGGGGCACCATCACAAAGCATCCATTATAATGGAAGGAGAGAAGAATATGAAATTCATCATGAGAGAGGCTGTGCCGGAGGACGCCCAGGCCATCGACAACGTCATGCTGGTTATCAGCGAGAAGTGCACGGATATAGAGCGCATGAAACGGCAGATCGCAAAGCTGCAGGCCGACCCCCAGAAATATCTGCTGGCGGCGGTAGACCCGGAAAACGGCACCATCTGCGGCAGCCTGCTGGGAGTGGTGTTCGAGGACATCTGCGAGACGGGGCGGCCTATCCTTTTGGTTGAGAACGTGGTGGTGCTGGAGTCGTACCAGGGAAAGGGCGTAGGCAGGCAGATGTTCCAGGAAATCGAGCGCTGGGGCAAAGAGATGGACTGCCACTATGAAATGCTGGTGTCGGGCCTGAACCGGGTGGGGGCCCACAAGTTCTACGCCCGGCTGGGCTTCGAAGAAGTGAAGGGCTTCAAAAAATATTTATAATTTTTTGCGGCCGACATATTTCACCAAACCCCGCACCCCTTTGGTGGTACAATCATCTACGAAAGGGGGAGGACAAGATGTTTTTCAAAGAGAAGCTCAAGCTCATGAAGCTGCCTACGGCGAAAATACAGCCGAACCCTTCCCAGCCCCGCAAGGTGTTCCAGGAGGACGAGCTCAAGAGCCTGGCCCAGAGCATTGTAGAAAACGGCCTTTTGCAGCCGGTGACCGTGCGCAGGGAGAACGGCGTCTACTATCTCGTAGCAGGGGAGCGCCGTCTGCGGGCCTGCAAGCTGGCGGGCATCAAGGAGATCCCCGCCATACTGGCCGACTGCGAGCCTGAGGACAGCGCCGTGCTGGCGCTGCTGGAAAACGTCCAGCGCCGGGACCTGCAGATGTTCGAGCAGGCGGCGGCCATCGCCAGTCTTCTAAGAGAATGGAACATCACCCAGGAGGAGGCGGCCAGAAGGCTGGGCATGAGCCAGTCTTATCTGGCAAACAAAGTGAGGCTCTTAAAGCTCAGCGCCGAGGAGCAAAGCGAGATTATAGCAAACAAGCTTACAGAGCGCCACGCACGGGCGCTGCTGCGCATCGACGATATAGAGGTGCGCAGGCGCGTGCTGCGCACGGTGATTGCCCGGAACCTAAACGTCTCCCAGACGGAGGCGCTCGTTGCGGAGGCTGTAAAGCCCAAGGAAGCCACGGGCAAGTCCCGCCGGACCTTTGTGGCAAAGGACATCCGGGTGTTCATCAACACCATCGACCACGCGGTCGATGTGATGAAGACCGCGGGCATCCAGGCCCACACAGAGAAAAAGGAGACCGAGGACTATATTGAGTGCACCGTGCGCATCCCAAAATTAACCCGAGTACAAGTTTAACCCATTCCCTTATTCATTTCCCACAAAGAGAGCCTCAGCGGTGTGCTGGGGTTCTCTTACTTTTTGGGGCGAATGTTTCATGTGAAACATTGCAAAAGAGCGGGAAATGTGGTATCATATGTACCTGGAGAAACAAAAGGAAAGGGGCATTTCATGGGGAAGATCATTTGCGCGGCCAACCAGAAGGGCGGCGTGGGGAAGACCACCACGGCGGTGAATCTGGCGGCGGCGCTGGGAAGTATGGGAAAGAAGGTGCTTCTGGCCGACACGGACCCCCAGGGCAATTCCACCAGCGGGGTGGGCATTGACAAGCGGGGCATAAAGATGAGCACCTACGATGTGATGATAAACGGCCAGAAGGCCAAGGACGCCATTTTGGAAACGCAGTTTGAGGGGCTTTCCCTGCTGCCCTCCAACATGGACTTGGCGGCGGCGGAGCTGGAGCTGGCCGAAATGGAGCAGCGGGCCAACTGCCTGAAGGACGCCTTAGCGGGCGTGCGGGGGGAGTACGACTATATCATCATCGACTGCCCGCCTTCTCTGGGGCTCATCACGTTAAACGACCTAAACTGCGCGGACACGGTGCTCATTCCCATCCAGTGCGAGTTCTACGCCTTGGAGGGCCTGTCGCAGCTGATAAACACCGTGCGCCGGGTAAAGCGCCAGTATAACGAGCGCCTGGACATCGAGGGCGTGCTGCTGACCATGTACGACGGCCGGCTGAACCTGACCCAGCAGGTGGTGGAGGAAGTGAAAAAGTACTTCCCCCGCAAGGTCTTCAAGACCGTGATACCCAGGGCCGTGCGCTTGTCAGAGGCGCCGGGCTTTGGGCAGCCGGTGCTGTATTATGACAAGAATTCCCGTGGGGCCAAGGCATATGAGGAGCTGGCCCAGGAAATCGTAAAGAATAAGCTGTGAAAAGGAGATGGTACGCCCTATGAAAAAGGGAGGACTGGGGAAAGGGTTCGGCATGATCTTTGAAGAGAACCTGGCCGAAAGCGCCGAAGGGGCGGTGTCGGTCAAGCTCAGCGAGATCGAGCCCAACCGGGACCAGCCTAGGAAGGAATTTGACAGCGAGGCCCTCTCAGAGCTGGCGGACTCCATTGCCCAGCACGGGGTGCTGCAGCCCCTGCTTCTGCGGCCCATGATAACCGGCAGCTACCGCATCGTGGCCGGGGAGCGCCGCTGGCGGGCCGCCCGCATGGCGGGCTTAAGCGAAGTGCCCGCGGTCATACGGGAGATGACCGACGCGGAGGAGATGCTTTTCGCCCTTATCGAAAACCTGCAGCGGGAGGACCTGACCCCTCTGGAGGAGGCCAGGGGCTATCAGACCCTCATCGACGTGCAGGGCTTCACCCAGGAGGAGGTATCCCAGACTGTTGGAAAATCCCGGCCGGCGGTGACGAACTCCCTGCGGCTCTTGAACCTGCCGGAGGACGTGCAGCAGATGCTGGAGCGGGGGGAGATCACAGCGGGGCACGCCCGCACGCTCTTGAGCTTCAAGACCCCGGAGGCCATGCGCCTGGGGGCTGAAAAGGCCAAAGAGGGCATATCCGTCCGGGAGCTGGAGGCCCTGGCCAAGAAGCTGCAGGAAACCCCCGGCACGAAGAAGGCTGCGGCCCAGAAGAAGAACCAATATTACGAGGAAGCCCAGCTGGCCGTGGGCCAGTGCCTGAACCGCCGGGTGAAGGTGGCGGGCACAAAGAAAAAGGGGCTTTTGACCATCGAGTTCTACGGAGAAGAAGATTTGAAGAACCTGCTGGCGGACCTGAAGCTGCAGGAGCCGGCGGGAGAAGCCTAGAGAGGAGAAGAAAATATGCTGGATATCAAACTGATACGGAGCGACCCGGAGCTGGTAAAAGAGAACATGCGCAAGAAGTTCCAGGAGGAAAAGCTGCACCTGGTAGACGAAGTGCTGGAGCTGGACGCAGCCTTCCGGGCCTCTAAGGCCAGGGGGGACGAGCTCAGGCAGCAGCGCAACGCCATCAGCAAGGAGATAGGCAAGCTCATGGGCCAGGGCAAAAAGGACGAGGCCGAAAAGACCAAAGAGAAGGTCCAGGCCATCGCCGGGGAGCTCATGGAGATGGAGAAAAAGGAAGCGGAGATGACCGAGGAGATCCGTAAGCGCATGCTGGTCATCCCCAATATCATCGACCCCTCCGTGCCCATCGGCAGAGACGACAGCGAGAACGTGGAGCTGGAGAAGTTCGGCGAGCCGGTGGTGCCCCAGTACGAGATTCCCTACCACACGGACATCATGGAGAAGTTTTCCGGCATCGACCTGGACAGCGCCCGGAAGACCAGCGGCAACGGCTTCTACTATCTTATGGGGGACATTGCCCGGCTGCACTCGGCGGTGCTCTCTTACGCTCGGGACTTCATGATAAGCAAGGGCTTCACCTACTGCATCCCGCCCTTTATGATCCGCAGCGACGTGGTCACCGGCGTCATGAGCTTTGCGGAGATGGAGAACATGATGTACAAGATCGAGGGGGAGGACCTGTACCTCATCGGCACCAGCGAGCACTCCATGATCGGCAAGTTCATCGACACCATCCTCCCCGAGGATAAGCTCCCCCAGACCCTCACCAGCTACTCCCCCTGCTTCCGTAAGGAGGTAGGCGCCCACGGTATAGAGGAGCGTGGCGTGTACCGGGTGCACCAGTTTGAGAAGCAGGAAATGATCGTAGTCTGTAAGCCAGAGGACAGCATGGACTGGTACCACAAGATGTGGAACTTCACCGTAGAGCTCTTCCGCTCTATGGACATCCCCGTGCGCACTCTCGAGTGCTGCTCTGGGGACCTTGCGGACCTAAAGGTCAAGAGCGTGGACATCGAGGCCTGGTCCCCCCGGCAGAAGAAGTATTTCGAGGTGGGCAGCTGCTCGAACCTGGGCGACGCCCAAGCCCGCCGTCTGGGCATCCGCATCAAGGGCAAGGAGGGCAACTACTTCGCCCACACCCTCAATAACACCGTGGTGACCCCGCCCCGGATGCTCATCGCCTTCCTGGAAAACAACCTGCAGGCCGACGACAGCATCAAGATCCCCCAGCCCTTACAGATGTATATGGGCGGCATGACCGAAATACGATAAAAAAGAACCCTCTGTGTCTTCCACAGAGGGCTTTTTTATTAGGCCTTGGGCTTCACCGGCAGCCATATGCCGCTTTCGTAGTCGGGAGAAGAGCAGTCCTCCAGGGAGTACCACTCCAGGTTCAGTTCCATGGAAGGTTCATAGTCAGGGTTGCCGGGCAGCCACTCAGAGAAGACCTTCGTGTTCACCGACTGCAGCGCCCCGGGCAGGGGCCCCACGCAGCGGAACTTTGCCCACTGGGCCGCGGGCACGTGCACAGTAGTAAGCCCCACGGGCACAAGCCCTCCCTGATAGATACCGGCAATCATGTAGAAGAAGCGCCCGGGCTCGAAGCCCCCGAAGCACACACCGAATTCGCCGATGTTGTGGTCTTTGATGGCCCTGACAACATCATCTTGCGTTCCCTCCAGCTCCATCACTTCATCCCAGAACTTGGGGATTTTGTTGTAAGAGTCCTCGGGGCTGAACTGCCGTACAAAGCCGATAAGGGTGAACTCTTCCATTTTCTCGATCTTGTAATCCATCTGATTTCCTCCTTGTATCTCGATTTTTACGGTCAAAGGCAGAAAGGGCCTGATGGCCCGGGAGTTGCCCCGGACCTTCGTAGGCGGCACGCCGTGAAAACGCGTGAACGCTTTGGTGAAGCTTTCCGGGTTGTCGTAGCCGTACTTGTAGGAAAGCTCCAGCACTGTCGCCTGCCCGCCCAGGGCGTCCAAGGCCGCCAGGTACAGGCGGCGGCCCCGCAGGTACTCCCCCAGGGTGCAGCCGGTCACCATGCGGAAACCATGCTGGAGATAAAAGGACGAAACGTGCACGTGCCCCGCCACGTCCTCGGGCCCGATGTTCTCCAGCAGATTGTCCTCCATGTAGGCGATGGCCTCCCGCAGGCACTGGGTCCATTCCATGGTACCCCTCCTTCCTTGTCTCTATTATACAAGAAGGCGGGGAGCCCCCGCCTGTCTTTTTGTGCTTGAATCTGTCAAAGAGCCGCGTTCGCACTCCGGGGCTTCTTGTGCCGGAAAGACAGCAGGAACACGAAGGCGCTGAGCAGGTACAAAAGCCCCGTGGCTATATAGAAGGGCCGGGCCCCGATGGCGTCAAAGACCACGCCGCCCAGGAGATTGCCCAGAATGCCCGCCGTGGAGGAGACAGAGGCGAAGAAGGCCTGGGCGCTGGCCTTTAGGTTATCCGGGGCCAGCTCGTAGAGGTAGTTTAAGTAAGAGCCGATAAAGAGCCCGTTGCCCAGGCCGAAGAAGGTGCAGCAGACCAGCATCCCCGTAAGGGACCGGGCAAAGAGCCCGAAGCCCACGCACTCCACCGCCATGAGGATGGGCGCCCCCAGCATCAGCACCCGCAGAGGGAACCGGCGGCGCAGCCGCACCATGAACAGCAGGAAGGGGATCTCCATAAAGGCCCGCAGGGCCAGCAGCACGCCGTACTTCTCCGTAGAGATACCCGCCTCGCCCATGAAGTAGGGGATGAAGTTCCCCTCGCAGCTGGCGGCGATGTAGAAAATCAGGCCGAAGATGAGGAAGGACACATAGGCCCGGTTCTGGAATAGCTCCCCCAGGTTCATGCCGCCCTTGGTGCCTTTGGCCCGGGCGGGCTTCGAGTTGGGCTCCCGGGAGAGGACGATGCAGAAAATGGCCGGAATCATCAGAAGCCCGCTGACCCAGAAGGTATTGCGCACCTGCACCACCGGCAGTATGGCGGCGATCCACAGGCTGCCAATGGTGAAAAGCAGCGAGCCCAGCCCCCGCAGCACGCCGAAGTTTAGGCGCAGCTCGTTGCAGTTGCGCACCACCAGGTTTTCATTGAAGGTCGCCACACTGCCCCGGAAAAAATTAAGCATAGGGATAAAAGCCGTCAGCAGCAAAATGGAATAGGGCCGCCCCGTAGGCAGAAAGGGCACCAGGGCATACAGGAAGGAGCCCGCCGCCAGGATGAGAATGAGCACCTTGCGGATGGAGCCGATCTTGTCGCTGACCATGCCCCAGAAGGAAACAGCCGCAATGGTAACCGCCGAGGACACGGCGTTGAGCACGCCCAGGTTCGAGGCGGAGAAGCCCACGCTCTGCAGGTATACGGTCTGGTAGCAGCCGAAGGACCAGGCAAACCAGAAAAGGCCGGACACACCCACCAGGATAATGGAATGGCGGGCCCCGGGGCCCAGGCGGGATAGGATGCGGTTCATAAGGAAAAGCCTCCTTGCATTTCTTAAAAGAAAAATGGTTCATGGGTTCTTTGCACAGATTATAGCAAAGGAGGGCTTCTGTCAATGGGTTTTCGAAAAAAATTTTCGGTTTTGGGAAAGGTTTTACGGGCAGGGTGAAAAGCTCCAATATTGACAGAAAAGGGGCAGAATTTTTTGGTGGGGGAAAAGAAAAAAGCCCTTGAAAAGCGCGAGGGCAGATGCTATAATCATAAATTAAATACACAGCCGTAAGAGGAAGCAAACCCGGAATTTTTGAAGAAAGAGAGAGGTGTGCAAATGCTGAACATGGAGTACAAGGAAAAGTTCGCGAAAGAGGGCCTTACCTTCGACGATGTGCTGCTGATCCCCGCGGAGTCCAACGTGCTGCCCAGCGAGGTGGATTTCTCCACCCAGCTGACCCGCACCATCAAGCTCAACGCCCCCATCCTGACAGCCGCCATGGACACGGTGACGGAATCGGACATGGCCATTGCCATCGCCCGTGAAGGCGGCGTGGGCATCATCCACAAGAACATGAGCATGGAAGACCAGGCCGACCAGGTGGACCGGGTCAAGCGCTCGGAAAACGGCGTCATTGCAAACCCCTTCTTCCTTTCTCCCGACAACCTGGTGCGGGAGGCCGACGAAATCATGGGCAATTTCCGCATTTCCGGCGTGCCCATCGTAGAGGACGGCAAGCTCGTGGGCATCATCACAAACCGGGACATGCGCTTCATGAGCGACAGCGACTTTGACCAGCCCGTAAAAAACGTCATGACAAAAGGCAAGCTGGTCACCGCCCCGGTAGGCACCACCTTGAAGCAGGCCCAGGAGATCCTGCGGGAGCACCGCATCGAAAAGCTGCCCTTAGTAGACGACAACATGCGCCTGAAGGGCCTCATCACCATAAAAGACATCGAAAAAGCCGTGCGCTACCCCAACTCCGCCAGAGACATGAGCGGCCGCCTGCTGTGCGGCGCGGCCATCGGCGCCACCCAGGACGTGCTGGACCGGGTAGCCGCCCTGGTAGAGGCCCAGGTAGACCTGGTGGTGCTGGACTCCGCCCACGGCCACAACAGCGGCGTCATAAACGCCGTAAATAAAGTAAAGAAAGCCTACCCCGACCTGCAAGTCGTAGCTGGCAACGTGGCCACCGCCGAAGGGGCCAAGGCCCTGATCGACGCGGGGGCCGACTGCGTAAAGGTGGGCATCGGCCCCGGCTCCATCTGCACCACCCGGGTGGTTGCGGGCATCGGCGTGCCCCAGGTCACGGCGGTCTTCGACGCGGCGGCGGAAGCCAGCCGGCACGGGGTGCCCGTCATTGCCGACGGCGGCATCAAGTACAGCGGCGACGTGGTGAAGGCCCTGGCGGCCGGGGCCGCGGCGGTGATGCTGGGCTCTATGGTGGCCGGCTGCAAAGAGGCCCCCGGCGAGTACGAGCTCTACCAGGGCCGGCAGTTCAAGGTCTACCGGGGCATGGGCAGCCTTGGGGCCATGGGCAAGGGCAGCAGCGACCGGTACTTCCAGGGCGAGCAGAAGAAGTTCGTGCCCGAGGGCGTAGAGGGCCGCGTGCCCTACAAGGGGCCCCTGGCCGACACCATCTTCCAGCTGCTGGGCGGCCTGCGCTCCGGCATGGGCTACACCGGCTGCGCCACTATCCAAGAGCTCCACGACAAGGCCCAGTTCGTGCGCATCACCGGTGCGGGCCTGAAGGAGAGCCACCCCCACGACATCCAGATCACCAAAGAAGCCCCCAACTACAGCTTTAACCCGTAAAACGCAGTTTTCGGATCAAACCCTTTTCCAAAAGGGTTTGTGGGGTTTGGGGCAAAGCCCCAAGGTTTTGAAAAAAAAGCAGAAAAACCCTTGACAAACACCGGGCCTTGTACTATAATAAATAGCGCCTTGAGCTTCCAGCTTTAGGCGCATATGTGGCGGCATAGCTCAGCTGGCTAGAGCATTCGGTTCATACCCGAAGTGTCGATGGTTCAAGTCCATTTGCCGCTACCATATGGCCCGGTGGTCAAGCGGTTAAGACACCGCCCTTTCACGGCGGTAACACGAGTTCGATTCTCGTCCGGGTCACCATACAAAAGACAAGCACCGGGCCTGCCAGAGCGGGCACCGGGTTTTCTTTTTCCCCATAAGAACTTATTTTTTTGAAAGGGACGTGTGAAAAGCGTGAAAAAATTTTTTGGACTGCTGCTGTGCGTTTTGATGCTTCTTACCCTCGCGGCCTGCGGGGGCCCGGTGCAGACCCTGCCGAAGCTGGAGCTGCCGGAGGACGGGCAGATACAGATGAGCAAGATCGGCCGGCCGGATACCTTAGAGGGCCTGTGCGAGTATATGGCCGAGGGCCTCTCTTTTGCCGGGGACCCGGTGGAAATGTCCTATAAAGAGATCGGCGCCATAGGGGGCGTGCGGTACCGCTTCACCTATAACGGCAGCACTGTGCAGGTGGAGTTTTACGAGTTCGACCCCGACAACCTGGACGAAAAGGGCAAAGCGTGCCTGGACAGCGTAAAGGAGACAGGCAAGTTCACCGTGCTGGACAACCAGGTGCCCGCTGTGCAAAACGGCAAGTACCTGATGATCTACACCGACGAAAGCAAAAAAGAGGAGAACACCGCCCAGAAGGACCGGGTGGAAAAGCTCTTTTTAGACTTCGCGGGCTTTAAGGAAAACTGAAAAAGAAGGCAAACAGGCGGGTCTGCGGGGCAGGCCCGTTTTTTGTGCCCCCAGCTACTTGATTTCCCCGGCAAATAGGTCTAAAATAGTACATATGCCCTATGCGGCATTTCTCAGGAAAGGAAGGAAACTTATGGATAAAAACAAGCAGGCCATGGTCATGAAGAAAGTGGAGCGCACCATGCAGGCCCTGGCCAAAAACAGGATACCCGCCGTATACGCCCCCACCAGCGCCGAAGCGGTGAAGGTGGTGGAGAGCATGATGAAGGAAGGGGACACCATCTCCTGCGGCGGCACCGTGACCCTGCGGGAGACAGGCATACGGGACCTGATGCAAAGCGGCAAATACCATTTCCTGGACCGGGAGGCCATGGACCCGGAGGAGGTGTACGCCAAGACCTTCGCGGCCGACGTGTTCCTCACCAGCGCCAACGCCATAACGGAGGAGGGCCAGCTCTACAACGTGGACGGCCGGGGCAACCGGGTGGCCGCCCTCATCTACGGGCCCAAGAAGGTCATCGTGGTGGCGGGCGTCAATAAGATCGTGCGCAACGTGGACGAGGCCATCTTACGGGTGAAGACCACCGCCGCGCCCCCCAACGCCCTGCGCCAGGACATGGGCACCCCCTGTCAGTCCCTGGGTGCCTGCGTGGGCACAAAAGGGGAGATGTGCGCCGGCTGCTCCCATGAAAAGCGGATGTGCTGCCACTATGTAGTCACCAGCTGGCAGAAGACAGAGCGCATCCACGTGGTGCTGGTGGGGGAAGAACTGGGATATTGACGGGATGTAGCCTTGAGGATAGAGGTGAAAAGGATAAAAAATAAAAGGAGGCTCTTAACGTGTCATTGAAAGTCGGAATCCAGCTGTATTCGGTAAAAAACGCCATCGCCCAGCGGCCCTATGAGGTCTTGCGGCAGATAGCGGAGACAGGCTACCGCTACATAGAGGCGGCCAACCACAACGCCGCAGAAGACCCCGGGGTGGGCTTCGGGGTGCCGGCCCGGGAGCTCAAGGAATCTCTGGACGAGCTGGGGCTGCAGATCGTAGGGTGCCATGTGAACCCCCTGCGGGAGGAGCTTTTGCAGGAGGTGCTGGACTACCACGCGGAGCTGGGCAGCACCCAGATCGGCTGCGACATCGAGTTTTTCCCCTATGGGGACATGGATTACTTAAAGCGCCGGTGCGAGGTCTTCAACCGCATCGGCGAGCTCTGCCAGGAGCGGGGCATGCGCTACTATTACCACAACCATTACCAGGAGTTCCAGCGCTTTGGGGACAAAATGGTTTACGATATCATCATGGAAAACACAGACCCGGGCTTAGTGTACGCGGAGATGGACACCTACTGGATCGCCCGGGGCGGCCAGGACCCGGTGTCGTTTATGCGCAAGTATAACGACCGGCTCATCCTCCTGCACCAGAAGGACTTCCCCAAAAACGCCGGGGAGCCCCTGTGCATGTACGACGGCCTGGTGGACAAGAACAAGAACATCGACATGGACGTTTTCATGGAGAAAAAGAACCCCCTGAGCTTCACGGAGATCGGCACCGGCGTGCTGCCCATACAGGACTACATCAGCGCGGCCCGCTCCTGCCCGAACCTGGACTACATCATATTAGAGCAGGACGCCACCCAGCTGGATGAGCTGGAGTCCATCGCGGTCTCCATGAAGGCGTTCCAGAAATGCAAGGGAGTGGAACTGTAAAAATGCGACTGAATCTCATGCCCGGCCACCACCGGCGCTCTTTTGAGATCGACATGACAAACGGCCCCATCTTAGGTAAGCTCATCCGCTTTGCCCTGCCCCTGGCCCTTTCGGGCATCCTGCAGCTGCTCTTCAACGCGGCGGACATCGTGGTGGTGGGCCGCTTCGCGGGCAGCCAGGCCCTGGCGGCCGTGGGCTCTACCGGCGCCCTGATAAACCTGATCGTGACCCTCTTTATGGGCATCTCCGTGGGGGCAAACGTGCTGGTGTCCCAGTACTACGGCGCGGGCAACAAGAAAGACCTCAGCGAGACCGTGCACACCGCCATCTTTTCGAGCCTATTGTTCGGGGTGGCGCTCATTGCCGTGGGCATCGCCCTGGCCCGGCCCATGCTGGAGATGATGGAGACCCCGCCCGACGTATTGGACCAGGCGGTGCTCTACATGCGCATCTACTTTGTGGGCATGCCGGTGCTCATGCTCTATAACTTCGGCGCGGCCATCCTGCGGGCTGTGGGGGACACCCAGCGCCCCCTGTACTTTTTGATGCTGGCGGGCGTCATCAACGTGGTCTTAAACCTCTTTTTCGTCATCGTCCTGCACATGGGCGTGGCGGGGGTGGCGGCGGCCACGTCCATTTCCCAGGCGGTTTCGGCGTTTTTGGTGTTCTGGTGCCTGGTGAAGGTAGAGGGCGACTACCGCCTCTACCCCAAGCAAATGCGCATCTATAAAGACAAGCTGTGGAAAATGATGAAGATCGGCCTGCCCGCGGGCATACAGGGGGCCTCCTTCTCCATCTCCAACGTGCTCATCCAGTCCTCCATCAACTCCTTTGGGGCCGTGGCCATGGCGGGCAACACCGCCGCCGCCAACATCGAGGGCTTCGTGAGCATGGGCATGGATTCCTTCTCCCAGGCGGCCCTGTCCTTTACCGGCCAGAACCTGGGGGCGGGCAAGCCAAAGAGGGTGAACCGGGTGATGGTGCTGTGCCTTGCCATGGGCTGCGCCACGGGCCTTGTGCTGGGGCTTCTGGCAAACCTCTTGGGCACCCAGCTGCTGGGCATCTATTCCTCCGACCCGGCGGTCATCGACTACGGCCTTATCCGCCTGCGCATCACCTGCATGTTCCAGTTCGCCGGGGGGCTCATGGGCGTGATGGTGGGCGTGCTGCGGGGCATGGGCGCGTCGCTCATCCCCATGATCATCACCATCTCCTCGGTGTGCGGCTTCCGTGTGGTGTGGATCTTCACGGTCTTCGCCGCGTCCCCCACCCTGCAGACCCTCTATGTGTCCTACCCGGTCACCTGGGCCCTGGCGGCGCTCTTTGACTTCATCTGCTTCTTCTTCGTAAAGCGCCATGTGCAAAAGAAAATGCAAGAGAACAAGTCCATTACATAAGAAAACCCCCGTGGTCAGCAACCGGCCACGGGGTCTTTTTTTTATTGCTGGGGGGGCTCCTCCGGCGCCGCCGGGGGGATGGGGGGGAGCTGCAGGGTCTGGTTCATATCCACCGGCTGGGGGGCAGGGGGCTGCGGCGGCATGGGATAGCCCTGCATGGGCATGGGGACGGGTTGTCCTTGCTGCACCGGCGGCTGGCCCTGTACCGGCTGACCGGGCTGCTGCACCGGTTGACCGGGCTGCTGGGGATACTGCATAGGGGGCTGCTGGGGCCATACAGGCTGTCTGGCGGGCTTCGGGGGCTTCTGCTCGCCGAAAATATGGTAGGCCAAATGGGACAGCAGGGGCACCCCCGCGTCCTGGTCCCGGGCAATGTGCAGCACGGCGATAATGCTGAGCACCAGCACCCCCACGTACACCAGGCAGGACACCACATGCAGCACCCCGTAGCCGAAGTCATAAAGGAAGCTGAAGGAGTGGGGCAGGATGATGGCGGCCAGGGTGTAGAAGGTGTCCAGCACCAAAGTGGTCGCCAGGGACAGCAGGAAGCCCTGCAGCACCTGCCGGGCGGCCCAGCGGTCGCCCTCGGCCACCAGCACGAACCCCAGAAGGAGCCCGCACAGAACCGGCTGCTTCAAAAGCGCCAGCACAAAGGCCAGTATGCCGTAAAAGGCCAGCCGTATGCCAAATTTACCTTGTTTCAATGAAAAGTTCCTCCCTTACAGAAATTTACAGATACAGCATGGTTTAAGTGTAAGCCATCCCGCCCATCAAGTCAAGCGCTTTTCGAAATTTGTAAGGATTTGCTAAAACATTTGAAAAACCCCAGAAAACGAAAAAAGCAACCGCTCCAAAGAACAGTTGCTTTCTGTGTTGGCGAACACCTATCTTCCCGGGCCGTCACCAGCCAAGTATTGTCGGCACGAACGGGCTTAACTTCCGTGTTCGGGATGGGAACGGGTGGACCCCCGCCGTAATCAACACCAACTTTTGCCGCCTCTCTCGACGGCTTCACTATAATACCACATCCCTTTGGAAAATGCAACCCCTTTTTTGAAATTTTTTCAAATAATTTTTTGAAGCGCAAAACTCCGCATAGAGCCGCATAACTGTTTATCACTTTTGGCAAAAGCGGCTAAAATACAAAGGTTTTGCGCTACTCTTTATTTCTTCCCGCACGTCCTCGTATTGTGATTTTGTAAGGTTGGGCACCATTTGGGCACCAAAAAATCATAGGAGGACAGCATGAAAAACACTCTATTGGGCAGGGGCATCCTGCTCCCCACCGGCGAGATCAGCAAGGACAAGATCAACCTTGTGGCCGGTGCTGTCACCCAGCCGTTTGCAGAAATGGTGTGGGCGACTACTGGCGGCGACTGGGGAACCATTAACCGCCTGACGGAAATTCTCGTTACCATGAACACCACCGAGGACGGTGGCAAGCTGTTCAAAACCGTTCAAATGCTCTACGGGCTGTTGGGCCTGCGCTTCTCCGAGGAAGCCGCTGCTATGGGCCTGCACCCGGAGGCGACACAGTATTTCCTGTTTTCGTTCGCCGCTGACTTTGGCGAGATCATGCAGGAGTACAAGAGCGAGGAAAAGTAAACTGAC
>CANRZD010000025.1 GCA_947644325.1 uncultured Clostridia bacterium | reverse complement strand
TATGCCAGCGGGCCTTCGCCTATATAAAAAAGCACCTGGACGCGGGGCGCCAGGCGTACCTTATCTGCCCCCTCATAGAAGACGAGCCCGGCCTGCCCCTGATGAGCCTGGAAACGTACCGGGCCTTAGTGGAGAAGGCCTTCCCCGGGGTGGCGCTGGCGGTGGTGCACGGCAAGATGAAAAACCAGGAGAAGGAGGCGGCCATGGCCCGGTTCTCTTCGGGAGAAGCAAGGCTGCTGCTCTCCACCACCGTGGTAGAGGTGGGGGTGGACGTGCCCAACGCCGCCATCATGCTCATAGAAAACGCGGAGCGCTACGGGCTCTCGCAGCTGCACCAGCTGCGGGGGCGGGTGGGCCGGGGGCCCTATGCCTCCAGCTGCATCCTTGTCACCGACGCCCAGAACGACGAGACCCTCTCCCGCCTGCGCCTGTTTAAGGACACCCGGGACGGCTTCCAGATCGCCGACGCGGACCTGCGGCTGCGGGGGCCCGGGGATTTCTTCGGGGCCCGGCAGCACGGCCTGCCCCAGCTGAAGATCGCCGACATGGCAAAGGACCTGGAGACCCTGAAAAGGGCCCAGGCCTGCGCGGGCAGGCTCTTCCCCCACCTGGGGGAGGCCCAGTGGGCCCCTTTGCGCAAAGAAATACGCCGCCTGTTTTCAGACGGCGTGCAGGTGACGATTTAGCGTATCAGCCCGCTTTTTCCTTTTCGGCGTCGTTCACCCGGGCGGTGATGTAGCCCCGCACCTCCCCCCGGGGGATCTCCAGAGCGGCGGCCAGCTCCCCGAAAAGCAGGTCCTCCGCCTGCTTTAAGAACCGCTCGTCCACGCTGCCGAAGCGCCGCTTCTGGCGCTGCATGTTCTCCTTTTTGGCGTAAATGGACATGGTCAGGTCGATCAGGTCTTCACAGTTATGGGACTTGAGCATAGCGTCATAATGCTGGGTAAGCTCCCGGGTGGCGCGGTTGTGGTAGGCCTCGCACTTGCGCCCGGGGATGAGGCTGATGAGCCGTTCGGCTTCGTCCTTGGAGATGATGGGCCGGATGAACACCTTGTCGGAATCCACCGGCACCGAGATCACGCAGGACTGGTAAAGGGGCTTGAGGACATAGTAGAGCCGCTGCTCCCCCGTGGTGGGGAAATCCTGGGTCTTGATCTCGCTGACCTTGCACACGCCGGTGCTGCCGTACAGCACCAGATCGCCGATGTCATACATCTTGTTTTGCCCTCCTTCATGACAGACTTCTTGTAATACCCTTGCTTTTTCTCGAATTTTTTTGAATCCATACTTCATTTATACATATAGTATACCACGATTTTCCGGGAAATGGTAGCCCCCTGTAAAAAATTCTTTTTAGGCGGTTCACAATTTTCTTACCCTTTTTTTGTTTGTTTTTCTTAGGGAAAAACCGGCGGGCCGGGGAATTTGCAGGAAAAGCGCTTGCAATTTGCAAAATAAAGCCTTAAAATGAAGCAGAAGGAGAAAACTTCCGGACTGGAGAGAATAGGGAGGGACTATGAACAGTCAGCTTTCAGAGAGGATACGCATGCGCAGCGGCGGGTTTTCCAAGGGCCAGAGGGCCATCGCCCGGTATATACAGGAGCACCCGGACCGGGTGGCCTTCATGACCGCCTCGAAGCTGGGGGCTACGGTGGGGGTAAGCGAATCCACGGTGGTGCGCTTTGCCACAGAGATCGGCTACTCTGGCTACCCCGCCCTGCAGCAGGCCATGCAGGAGATGATACGCAGCAAGCTCACAAGCGTGCAGCGCCTGGAGATGACAAGCCGCAACTTAGGGCCCGACAAGCTCTTGGACGCGGTGCTGGAGCAGGACATCGACATATTAAAGCGCACAAAGGAAAATATAGACAGAGAGGCCTTCAACCGGGCGGCGGATGCCCTGGTGGGGGCCCGGAAGGTGTACGTGCTGGGGGCGGGCAGCTCGCTGGCCCTGGCCACGTTTCTGGCCCACTACCTGCGGCTCATCTTTGACACGGTGCAGCTGGTGGAGGCCACCAGCGAGGCCACCATTCTGCAGCAGATCATCCACGCCGGGGAGGGGGACGCGGTGATCGCCATCAGCTTCCCCCGGTACTCCAAAAAGGCCGCGAAGACCCTGCGGTATGCCTCCGACCGGGGCATGGTCACTGTTGCCATTACAGACAGCCCCCTGTCGCCTTTGGCCGAGCACGCCGCCCACCTGCTTTTGGCCCGCAGCGACATGGTGTCCTTTGTGGACTCTTTAGTGGGGCCCCAGAGCGTCATCAACGCCCTGATCGTCTCCGTGGCCATCCGCAAAAAGCAGGAGGTGGCCGACACCCTGCGGAAGATCGAGTCCATCTGGGACGAATACGGCGTATACGAAAAGGTGGATGAGAAGAACACGTGACAGCAGATTTTGACGTTATCATCGTAGGGGGCGGGCCCGCGGGGCTCATGGCGGCGGGGGTGTGCGCCGGCCGGGGGCTGCGGGCGGCGCTCTTTGAAAAGAACCGGGAATTGGGGCGCAAGCTGCGCATCACCGGCAAGGGCCGCTGCAATGTGACGAACCGCTGCTCCCCGGCGGAGGCCGCCGCCGCGGCGGTGCGGGGGGCCCGCTTCCTGCGGGGGGCCATGGAGCGCTTCGGGCCAGAGGACGTGATGGCCTTTTTCGAAAGCCTGGACGTGCCCCTGAAGACCGAGCGGGGCCGCCGGGTCTTCCCCCAGTCGGACAAGGCCCGGGACATCGCCGAGGCCCTTACCGTCTTTGCCCAGGGGCAGGGGGCCCGGGTGCTGCAGGAGGAGGTCTCCGGCCTGCTCCTAGGGGAAGGCCGGGTGCGGGGTGTGCGCACGGCCCGGGGGGAGTACCGGGCAAAAAGCGTGGTGCTGGCCTGCGGCGGCGCCTCTTACCCCGGCACGGGCTCAGACGGAAAGGGCTACGCCCTGGCCCGGTCTGCGGGGCACAGGGTCACGGAGATCGGGCCCTCCCTGGTGCCCTTAGTGGAGGAAGAGGGCGGCTGGTGCCCGCAGCTCATGGGCCTGTCCCTGCGAAACTGCGGGGTGAAGGTCACGGAAAAGGGGAAAAAGAAGCCCGTGTATGAAGACTTCGGCGAGCTGCTTTTCACCCACTTCGGGCTGTCGGGGCCCACGATTCTCAGCGCCTCGGCCTACCTGCGGCCTATGGAGCCCCATAAGTACACCGTGCACATCGACTTAAAGCCCGCCCTGGACGAGGCCCAATTAGATGCCCGGCTGCTGCGGGACCTGGAGGCCCACAAGAACCAGTTCTTCGCAAACTCCCTGGGGGAGCTGCTGCCCAAAAAGCTCATCCCTGTCGTCATAGAGCGCAGCGGCATAGGGCCGGGGACCCGGTGCCATTCTGTCACAAAGGAGCAGCGCCGGGGGCTTTTGGGGCTCTTAAAGGGCTTTACCGTGGAGATAAAGGGCGCCCGGCCCTTAGCCGAGGCCATCGTCACGGCGGGGGGCGTGGACCTGCGGGAAGTGGACCCCCGCACCATGCAGTCAAAGCTGTGCCCGGGCCTGTACTTTGCCGGGGAGATGCTGGACTGCGACGCCCCCACCGGCGGCTATAACCTGCAGATTGCCTTTTCCACGGGGCATCTGGCGGGGCAGAACGCTTGAGACAGGAGGAAATGTATGGACGGAATATTTCTGGGCCGGAAAGATATCCTGAACATTTTAAGAAATGTCGATCTGCTGGGGGAAGATTGCTGGCTTACCTCCGGGGCTGCGTTAGTGCTGTATGGGGTGAAGGAGGAAACAAGGGATATCGACCTGGTGTGCACGTCCCAGCTTGCGGACAGGCTGGAGGCCCAAGGCGTGCCTTTTCGCCGGAGCCCTCTCGGGAACACGCGAATTTTTGCCTACAGCGGACAGATAGAAGTGTTAGAAGACTGGGAGACGGAAGAAGTGGTACAGCTTGAAGGCCTGCCGGCGGCAAGCCTGATGAGCATCCGGAAGCAGAAGGAAGCCCTGGGGCGTGAGAAAGACCAGGCGGATATCCGTCTGATAGACAGCTTTTTATCTAGGGAAAAGCTGGGAAAATAAAGATTGCAGAAAGAGGAGGATTCACTTTTGTTTTGCATTGCCATCGACGGCCCTGCCGGGGCCGGGAAATCCAGCGTCGCCAAGGCGGCGGCGGAAAAGCTTCACTTTCTTTATGTAGACACCGGGGCCATCTACCGCACCATCGCCCTTTACCTGCTGGAAAAGGGCATAGACCCCCATGACCCCCAGGCGGCGGAGGCGGCCCTGCCGGGGATAGAGGTGTCCCTTTCCCACACAGAGGAGGGCCAGCGGATGTTCTTAAATGGGGAGGACGTGACCGCCCGCATCCGCACAGAGGCGGTGTCTATGGCCACGTCGGCGGCGGCGGCCATACCGGCGGTGCGGGCGCACCTTCTGGGCATCCAGCGAGGTCTGGCGGAAAAAAACAACGTGCTCATGGACGGCCGGGACATCGGCACGGTGGTGCTGCCGAACGCCCAGCTGAAGGTTTTTCTCACCGCCTCCCCAGAGGAGCGGGCCCGCCGGCGGGCCGCCCAGCTGGAGCAGGCCGGGGAGCGGGCCGATTATGAAGAGATATTAAAAGAAATAAAGGCCCGCGACCACCAGGACTCCACCCGGGACATCGCCCCCCTAAAGCCCGCCCCCGACGCGGTGCTGCTGGACACCAGCGGGCTGAGCTTTACGGAGTCGGTAGAGGCCCTGGTGGGGCTGGCGCGCGGGCGCATGGCTTCACATGAGTAAAAACAGCAGGGCGAACATTAGCTCTTGACTGCCCTCCTCGCTGCCCAAAAGGATGAGAAGCGCCAGGATGATGGTGCGCTCCTTGTCCTGAAAAAGGTTCGTAAGAAGGCCCAGGTCCTGGCCCTTCTCCACAGAGGCCGGGGCGGGCGGCGCGGGCTCCGGGGGCGCATCTGGCGGGCTTTCCCCCGGGGGTTCGGGCCTGGGGGGCTCCCCCTGGCCCCGCCGCTGCTGGGGGACCCGGGCCCTCGACTGCATCTCCCGGGCCCGGCGGGCGGCCTCCTCCTGCATGCGCCTCATATCCAGTTCTCCGGGCATAGCTGTCACCTCCGGCCCCTTTTTGGGTTTTCTTTCAGATGAGCCCCGAAAGCAGCCCCGAGAACACCCCGCTCTCCTTTAGAAGGGGCAGAAGGCGCATCATCTGTAAGATCTTCATGGCTTCGTCCACCTTTTTCTGCCGCTCGGGCCCCAATAAGGGCCGCAAAGCCCGCAAAAGGCGGGTGGCGTCGTCCTCCCGGTTCACCTGCCCCAATAAGGGGGCAAGCTTCGTTATGGCGCCTAAAAGCTGGGCGTTGTCCCCTAACCCCGCCAGGGCCCCCAGGGGGTTCTGGGGCGGGGCGGGCTCTGGGGCCGGGGCCGCCGGGGCGGGAGAGCCCCCAAGCCCCAGGGAGCTCATCACGCTCTGCAGCTGCTGCATCTGCCCGGGGTCAGACAGGATCTGGTTGATCTGCTGGGCCAGGTCCTCCATGGGGCCTCCCTCCTTTCCCCCTTTGGGGCTTTATTTGCCCCCCAGCAGGTTCAGAAGCTTCTGGGCCTGGGGGGTAGAAAGCAGCTTTTTGGCGGCCTCGGGGTCTGTGAGAACCTTCTGCATGGCGGCGCTTTCCTTGGGGCCCATGTTCCCCATCATCTGAGACAGGTCGCCGTTTTGGGCGGCCTCCTTCAAGGCGCCGGGGGTGGTGCCCATGCGCTGGGCGGTGACCCGCAGCAGGTTTTCCAGCTGATTATTTGTATTCGCGCCCGGTTTATCCATCGGGACATCCCTCCTTTCCCATTCCCTTTCATACTATGCGGGGGGCGGGGAAAAGATGCATCTTAAGAAAAACAAGACGAAAGAAGGGCGAAGGTATGCGGATTTTGGTCCTGTCTGACTCACACGGAGACGAAAGCGCCATCAAAAGGGCCGTCATGGCCCAGCCAAAGGCGGAGGTGGTCATCCACCTGGGCGACGGCGAAGCGGAGTGCCAGAGGGCCCGCCGGAGCTTCCCGGAAAAGATGTTCTTACAAGTGCGGGGCAACTGCGACTGGGCCTCTGACCTGCCGGCGGCGGGCACCATGGAGCTGGAGGGGGTAAAAATCTTTTACACCCACGGCCATGCCTACGGGGTGAAGTCGGGCCTTTATAACGCCGTGTGCGCCGCCCGGGAGCAGGGGGCCCGGGTGCTCCTTTACGGCCACACCCACAAGGCTTATATGGACTACGAGGACGGGCTCTATATCCTAAACCCCGGGGCCCTCAGCGGCTACGGGGCCAGCTACGGCACCATCGACATCACCCCCCAGGGCATCGTCACGAACGTGGTGAAATTACCCTGAGAAAGGGCCACATTTCGAGTTGACAAGCAGTACAAAAAATGGTAATCTATGTAGTAGAAACTTTAGCAGATTGCCCGGTTTCACGGGGAGGATGCAAAGGCAAGAAAGGGACGATGGAATATGTCAGAATATGAGAGATGGTGCAGGCAGGACCTGGACGACAAGGACCTTACAGAAGAGCTTCTGGCTGTGAAGGACCAGCCCGAGGAGATAAGCGACCGCTTCTACCGGGACCTGGAGTTCGGCACCGGCGGCCTGCGGGGCGTTCTGGGCGCCGGCACCAACCGCATGAACGTGTACACCGTGCGCAAGGCCACCCAGGGCATGGCCAATTATCTGTTAAAGCACGCGGACGGCAAGCCCCAGAGCGTGGCCATTGCCCATGACAGCCGCAACAAGGGCGTGGCTTTTGCCCAGCAGTCGGCGGCGGTGCTGGCCGCAAACGGCATCAAGGCCTACCTCTATCCCCAGCTGATGCCCACCCCGGCCCTGTCCTACGCGGTGCGGCACTTAAAGTGCGACGCGGGCATCTGCGTCACCGCCAGCCACAACCCCGCCAAGTACAACGGCTACAAGGCCTACGGCTCTGACGGCTGCCAGGTCACCGCCGACATGGCCGACGGCATCATGAACGAGATAAACTCCCTGGACATCTTCGCGGACGTGAAGAAGATGGACTTTGACGAGGGCATGAAGAAGGGGCTCATCGAGTATATCGGTGAGGAGACCGTGGACGCCTTTATCAATGATGTGTACAAGGAGAGCCTCATTGATGACGCCAGCAATTTGAAGGTGGTCTACACCCCCCTAAACGGCAGCGGCAAAATGTGCGTCACCCGTATCTTAGACAAGATCGGCGTAAAGGACATTACCATCGTGCCCGAGCAGAGCGAGCCCGACGGGAACTTCCCCACCTGCCCCTACCCGAACCCGGAGATCCGGGAGGCCCTGCAGAAGGGCCTGGAGCTGTGCGAAAAGGTGCAGCCCGACCTGCTCTTGGCCACAGACCCTGACTGCGACCGGGTGGGCATCGCCGTGAACCAGAAGGGCGAGTTCGTGCTCATGACCGGCAACGAAGTGGGCATCCTGCTTCTTAATTTCATCGCCCGGGTGAAGAAGGAGCAGGGCAAGCTCCCCGCCCACCCCGTGGCCGTGACCACCATCGTCAGCACGGACATGGTGGACCCCATCGCAAAAGACTACGGCGTAGAGTTGCGCCGGTGCCTGACGGGCTTTAAGTACATCGGCGACATCATTGCCGAGCTGGAGGAAAAAGAGGGCAACGCCGACAGCTACCTCTTGGGCTTCGAGGAGAGCTACGGCTACCTTTCCGGCGGCTATGTGCGGGACAAGGACGCCGTGGACGGCAGCATGCTCATCTGCGAGATGGCCTCTTACTACAAAGAGAAGGGCCTGACGCTCTTAGACGCCATGAACGCCCTTTACGAGAAATACGGCTACTATAAGAACGACCTGATGAACTTTGCCTTCGAGGGCGAGGACGGCATGAAGACCATGAATGCCATCATGGATACCCTGCGCAAGGACCCGCCCGCGGAGATTGCCGGTGTGAAGGTGGCGGGCCGCAGCGACTACCAGGCTTCCAAGTCCTACGGGGACAAGGAAGGGGACATCGACCTGCCCAAGTCAAACGTCTTGGAGTACCGGCTGGAGAACGGCTGCAAGCTCATCGTGCGGCCTTCCGGCACCGAGCCCAAGATCAAGATCTACCTGTCCGGCAAGGGCGGCACCCGGGAGGAGAGCGCCGCCGTCATCCAGAAGATGAAGGACGCCGTGCCCGGCCTTTTGGGCATCTGAATGATGTGAACCCCGGTAAAGCGCATGGAGGGCCTCTGTGCGCTTTACTTTTTTGTGGGGGTGTGCTATACTGGTGTCACAAAAAAGACAGGGGGCGCTGTATATGAACCGGGACCACAAACGCCGTCAATACGAAAAAGGCTACTATAAGACCCACGACTGCGACGAGGTGTTCACCTGCAAGGTCTGCGGCCGGGAGGTAGTGCCCGGCGGGGCCGGCAGCGGCCACCGGAACCACTGCCCCAACTGCCTTTCAAGCCTTCACGTGGACATAGAGCCCGGGGACCGGGCCGCTGACTGCGGGGGCGTCATGGAGCCCATATCCGTGTGGGTGCGCCATAACGGCGAGTGGGCCATCGTGCACCGGTGCAGGCGCTGCGGGGCTTTAAGCTCCAACCGGGTCTTAGCCGACGACAACCCCATGAAGCTCATGTCCATCGCACTGACACCATTGGACTGCCCGCCCTTCCCCCTAGAGCGCATAGAGGAGCTGACCCGGATGATGGGCGGCAGCGGGGACCTACCCAAGGAGGAGTAAAACCATGCAGAACATTCCCAGTGTAAAAATCGGCCTGGTGGCCGTCTCCCGCGACTGCTTTCCGGAGAGCCTTTCCGTAAACCGCCGCAAGGCCCTCATAAGCGCCTATGAGAAAAAATACGGCGGAGAGGGCGTGTACGAGTGCCCCATCTGCATTGTAGAGAGCGAAATTCATTTGGGGCAGGCCCTGGTGGAAATAAAGAAACACGGCTGCAACGCCCTGGTTGTGTATCTCGGGAACTTCGGGCCGGAGATATCGGAGACGCTTTTAGCCAAGCACTTTGACGGGCCCTGTATGTTCATCGCCGCCGCCGAGGAGTCGGGCGACGACCTTGTGGGCGGCCGGGGCGACGCCTACTGCGGCATGCTAAACGCCAGCTATAACTTGAAACTGCGGGAGATAAAGGCCTACATCCCGGAAAACCCCGTGGGCGACGCCCAGGACTGCGCCGACCGCATCCATGAGTTCATCCCCATTGCCCGGGCGCTGGTGGGGCTTAAAAATCTCAAAATCATCAGCTTCGGCCCCCGGCCATTAAACTTCCTGGCCTGCAACGCCCCTATAAAGCGCCTGTATGACCTGGGGGTGGAGATCGAGGAGAACTCGGAGCTGGATTTGTTCGAGGCCTTCCACCAGCACGCCGGCGACCCCCGCATCCCCGGTATTGCCAAGGAAATGGCACAGGAATCGCTGAGGTACAGGCGGACATGGAGAAGGAGCTGGGCGAGGGCAACAAGAAGCCCGAAATATTAGAGAAGCTGGCCCAGTATGAGATCACCCTTTTAGACTGGGTGGAGGCCCACAAGGGCTATAGGCAGTACGTGGCCCTTACCAGCAAGTGCTGGCCCGCCTTCCAGACCCAGTTTGGCTTTGTGCCCTGCTATGTGAATTCCCGTCTTACAGGCCGGGGCATCCCGGTGTCCTGCGAGGTGGACATCTGGGGCACCCTGTCAGAGTATATCGGCGCCTGTGTTTCCGGGGACGTGGTGACCCTTCTGGACATCAACAACACCGTGCCCAAGGACATGTACCGGTCTGACATTGAGGGCAAGTTCCCCTACAGCCTTACGGACACGTTCATGGGCTTCCACTGCGGCAACACCTGCTCGAAAAAGCTCTGCGGGCCCACCATGAAGTACCAGATGATCATGGCCCGCAGCCTGCCCGAGGAAGTGACCCAGGGCACCCTTGAGGGCGACATCGTGCCCGGGGACATCACCTTCTTCCGGCTGCAGAGCACCGCCGACTGCGTGCTGCGGGCCTATGTGGCAGAAGGCGAGGTGCTGCCTGTTCCCACCCGGTCCTTCGGGGGCATCGGGGTCTTCGCCATCCCGGAGATGGGGCGCTTCTACCGCCATGTGCTCATTGAGAAGAACTTCCCCCACCACGGGGCCGTGGCCTTCGGGCACTACGGCCGGGCGCTCTTTGAGGTCTTCAAGTACCTGGGCGTGGAGGACATTGGGTTTAACTTCCCCAAGGGGATGCTGTACAAGTCTGAAAACCCCTTCGCTTGATTTTTTGGGGAGTAAGGACAAGGGCGGGCTGTGGCGTCACCACGGCCCGCTTTTTTGGCCGGGAGTTTACAGGATTTTCGTAGACAGCCGGTTCGTTTTGTGGTAAACTGGACGGGTAGTTAAAAGGAGGGATAGCCTTATGCCCGGAAGAGAAGCGGTTTTATGGGGACGCCCCATCCCGCCCAAGGACGACGCGCCCCGGCGGTCGGTCCTCCATTGCCTGCGGATGCTGGCCCCCTTTCACGAGGCCGTGCCCAAGGATGGACACCTGGAGTCGGACATGGCCGAGGGGGAGCGGCAGTTTTACGCCTTTATCAAGGGGCTGTATGGAGAGATGTACAGCGACCCCGCCTTTTTCCTGATCCCAAAGGAGGAGCCCTTCAAGGGGGACATCCAGTTTTACGCCGCCTATCTCTACGAGCTGGGCATAAGGGCGAAAAGCGTGGAAAAGGGTGTATTGGCCCTTTCCACCGCCGCCTGGCAGGAGGCCCGGGGGGCCATGGGCCGGCTGGGGCTCAAGGGGGACAACGGCCCGCGCTACGAGCGGCTGAAGGGCCTGGGGCTGGACGAGCGGCCCGAGCCAAAGCTCGTGTATATCACCTGCCGGGATTTCCCCAAGATGTTCTACGGCTTGTGGGCCCTGTGCAAGGCCCCAGAGAGCCCCTATCACTATATGAACTACCTGCGGGCGGACTACCGCTCGGCCCTGCGGGGGGCGCCCCTGCCCCAGGATATCTTCCTGACCCTGACCCCGGACCGGGCCCACTCGGCCCGGGTGCTGCACCGGGCCATGCTGGAAATAGGCGCCCAGTGGGAGCTTACCCCCTTAGAGGAGATCGTGTGGGGGGCCCGGTGGCAGGGGGCCTATGTAAAAGACGGGAAGAAGCTTCTGGGCTTTACGGCCGACCCTTACGCCTTCTCCCTGCTGCCCCGGGCCGGGGAGGAGATCGTGGACCCCACCTATGAAGAGATGCGCTCAGTGCTTTCGAAGCTGAAGGAGGAAATGTAAAATGGAAGACAACATGAATATCTTAGTGACCATCCCCGTAGAGCCCGCCCATGTGGAGAAGCTGCGGGCGGCCGGGCCCGGGTGCCAGTTCCGCTTTAAGCAGGGGGCCCCGCTGCCCTCTCTGGTGGACGCGCCCCTGCCCTTTGAGAATTTGCTGGACACAGAGCCCGTCGCCCAGGAGGACGTGGACTGGGCGGACATCATCTTGGGGAACGTAAAGGGGGCTATGCTCCACGGCGGCGAAAAGCTCAAGTGGCTGCAGACCAACAGCGCCGGGGTGGAGGAGTATATAAAGCCCGGGGTGCTGGCACAGGGGGCCCTTCTCACAAACGCCACCGGGGCCTACGGCCTGGCGATTTCAGAGCACATGCTGGCCATGCTCTTAGGTGTAATGAAAAAGCTGCCCCTTTACCGGGACCGGCAGCATAAGGAAAAGTGGGGGAGCCTCGGGGCCGTGGGGTCCATCTATGGCAGCACGGTGCTGGTGCTGGGCATGGGGGACATCGGCGGGGAGTTCGGCAAGCGGTGCAAGGCCCTGGGGGCCCGGGTCATCGGCATGCGCCGCACAGACGCAAGAAAGCCCGACTATGCCGACGAGGTGCGGCTCATCGGCGAACTGGACGAAGTGCTGCCCCAGGCGGACGTGGTGGCCATCACCCTGCCCGGCACCGAGGCCACAAGAGGTCTTATAGACCGCAAGCGCATTGAGAGCATGAAGCCCGGGGCCATTCTCCTCAACGTGGGCCGGGGCTATATCGTAGATACGGACGCCCTGTGCGACGCCCTGGAAAGCGGGGCCCTCAGCGGCGCCGGGGTAGACGTGACGGAGCCCGAGCCCCTGCCCCAGGGCCACCGGCTGTGGCAGATCCCCACAGCGGTGGTGACGCCCCACATCTCCGGCTTCTACCACCTGAAGGAGACCCACGAGCGCATTGTGAACATCATGTGTGAAAACCTGGAGCGCTTTTTGCAGGGGGAGCCCCTGCGCAACCAGGTGGATTTTGCCACGGGCTACCGGAAGCTGTAAGCCTATGGGGGAGCATTATCTGGACAACGCCGCCACCACCCCCGTGCTGCCGGAGGCGGCGGAGAAGGCCCGTCAGCTGATGGTGGAGGGGTTCGGGAACCCCTCGTCCCTGCACACCCGGGGCTTTCTGGCCCACAAGGAGCTGGAGCGGGCCCGGGAAGTGATCGCCGGGAAGCTGGGGGGTGAGCCCTCGGAGATCGTCTTCACCGGCGGCGGCACAGAGGGCAATAACTTAGCCGTGCTGGGGGCGGCCCTGGCCCGAAAGCGGCTGGGGGACAAGATCGTCACCACGGCCATCGAGCACGACTCGGTCTTAAAGGCCATGGGGGAGCTGGAGTGCCAGGGCTTCCGGGTGGCCTATGTGAAGCCCGACGCCCGGGGTTGCGTGCCCCTGGAGGCTTTGGAAGGGGAGATCGACGAAAAGACGGTGCTGGTAAGCGTCATGGCCGTGAACAACGAGACCGGGGCCAGACTGCCTATAGAGGGCCTCTCCCGGGCCATCAAGCGGAAAAAGGTCCCGGCCCTGCTGCACACAGACGCTGTGCAGGCCTTCGGGAAGCTGGCCTTTTCCCCTAAGAAGTGGGGGGCGGACCTGTGCACCGTCAGCGCCCACAAGATACACGGCCCCAAGGGCGTGGGGGCCCTGTACGTGAAAAAGGGCACGCACCTCCTGCCCCGGGTTTTCGGCGGCGGGCAGGAGCGGGGCCTGCGCCCGGGCACGGAGAGCCTGCCTCTCATCGGCGCCTTTGCCGAGGCCGCACAGCGCCTGCCAAAGCCCGCCCAGGCCCTGGAGGCCGTGGGGGCCCTGCGGGAGCGGCTGCTTGCGGGGCTCAGGGAGCTGCCCGGGGTGGCGGTCCACTCGCCGGAAGAGGGGCTTCCTTATATCGTCAATTTCTCCGCCGGGCGGGTGCGGGCCGAGACCATGCTGCACTTTTTGTCGCAAAAAGGGGTGTACGTGTCCTCGGGCTCAGCCTGCGGCAAGGCGAAGCCCAGCCACGTGCTGGAGGCCATGGGCCTTGAAAAAGAGCAGATCGCCTCGGCCCTGCGGGTGAGCTTTTCCCGCTTTTCCACCGAAGAAGACGTAATGGCGCTGCTGGAAGCCCTGAAAGAGGGGCTCATGACGCTGCAGAGGGAGTGAGGGCGTGAAAGGCTGGAAGATAGAAAAAATAGAAGACCCCCAGGCCCGGGCCGCCTATACCCGAGCTGTGCTGGAGAGCCTGCCCGACTGGTTCGGGAACCCGGAAGGCGTGGAGGAGTACTGCGCTGAAGTGCGGGCCCTGCCCCTGTGGGCAGCTTTGGAGGAGGGCGGCGCGCCCCTGGGCATCCTGGGGGGCGCCATACACTACGGCCGCACCGGGGACATCGTGGTCATGGGGGTAAAGCCCGGGCGGCACCGGCAGGGGGTGGGCCGGGCCCTGTATGAGGCGGCGGAGGACTATTTCATCCGCCAGGGCTGCGGGTACGTGATGGTAAAGACTCTCAGCGACCTTGTGGACTTTCCGCCCTACGAATCCACCCGGCGCTTTTACCGGGGCATGGGCTTTGCGCCCTTAGTGACCCTGCGGGAAATGTGGGACGAAGAAAACCCGTGCCTTATCATGCTGAAAAAACTGGGGGGCTGAGAACCATGGAAAAAGAGATCCTTTTACTGAAGCTGGGGGAGGTGGCCTTAAAGGGCCTGAACCGCCGGTCCTTTGAGGACGTGCTCATCAAAAACATAAAGCGCAGGCTAGGCGAAGCCGGGGACTTTTCCGTGTATGCCCGGCAGTCCACGGTGTACGTAGAGCCCGAAAACGAGGACGCCGACATGGATCTCGCGGAGGAGCGCTGCGGCAAGGTCTTCGGGGCGGTGGCCTACACCCGGGCCGGCGCGGCGGAGAAGGAGCTTTCCGCCATCTGCCAAAAGGCCGCAGAGTACCTGGGGCCGGACCTGGAGGACGCCCATACCTTTAAGGTGGAGTGCAAGCGCAGCGACAAGAAGTTCCCCTATAAGTCCCCGGAAATCTCGGCGGAGGTGGGCGGGTATCTGCTGGACCAGTACCCCCATCTCACCGTAAACGTCCACGAGCCCGACGTGACCGTGCGTATAGAAGTGCGGGAAACGGAAGCCTACGTGCACACCGACCCCAAGCCCGGGGCCGGGGGCATCCCCGTGGGCACGGGGGGCAAGGGGCTGGTGCTCATCAGCGGGGGCTTAGACAGCCCCGTGGCCGCCTGGATGATGGCAAAGCGCGGGGTAGAGCTCACCGCCGTGCACTTTGCGAGCCCCCCCTACACCAGCGAGCTGGCCCACGATAAGGTGGTGCGGCTGCTAAAAAAGGTCAGCGAGTACGCCGGGCGCATCAAGATGGTCACCGTGAACCTGACCCATCTGCAGGAGGAGATACGGGACCGCTGCCCGGAGGAGCTGCACACGGTGATATTGCGGCGCTTCATGCTGCGGGCGGCCCAGCGGGTGGCGCAGGAGGAGGGCTGCGGGGCCCTTATCACCGGGGAGAGCCTGGGCCAGGTGGCCAGCCAGACCATGCAGGCCATCGCCTGTACAGACGCCGTGGCGGACATGCCCGTGTTCCGGCCTCTCATTGGGTCGGACAAGTCGGAGATCGTGAAGCTCGCCGCGAGAATCGGCACCTACGACATCTCCATCGAGCCCTATGAGGACTGCTGCACCATCTTCACCCCCAAGCACCCCCGCACGAAGCCCATCCTGCGCTTTGTGGAGGAGGGGGAAGCAGCCATCGACGGGGAGGCCCTTCTGAACGAGGCCCTGGAAAGCGTGGAGACGCGGCACATCTTGTCCGGGAAAAATTAAAGAAAACCGTAAGAAATGGGACAGGTTTTTTGTGGAAGATTCCCGTTATCCTATAAACATAGAAACAATGGGGAGGTTTTGCACCGTGAAAAAGGATAAAAGCCGGAGAAAGCGGAACATCATAGGGGCCGCCGTCATGGCAGGGCTCATACTGCTCTCTATGCCCCTGGGGGTGGCCCATTCCCTGGAGGACCTGCGGGAGGACGCGGAGAGCGAGTTCTACGGGGACCGGGCGGGCTTTTCCATTTACCGCAGCCTGGAGGAGCGGCGGGCCGCGGCCCAGAACCTTTTGACCATCGCCCGCAAGTACACAGAAGACAACCCGGGGCTTTCCGTTTACGTGGACGAGCTGGAGTACCGGGTGCGGGAAAACGAGAGCGCTTATGACGACACCTTCTACTGGGAGGGCGAGACCAACCTGGAAATGGGCGAGGCCGCCCGGGCTTTAGCCCAGGAGCTTGAGAAGCTGGACCTTTCGGAGAAGGACAGAAAGTACCCGGCCCAGCTTATCGCCCAGATGGACTCGGAGCAGGACAAGATAGAGCGCAGCAGCTATAACGACGCGGCCCGGCAGTTCAACAGCCGCCTGCAGGTGTTCCCGGTGAACATCCTGCGGGGCTTCACCGACGTAAAGGAGCTCATCCCCTTTGACGAGCACGGGGCGATGGCCGAGGAAGCAGACGTCATCGAGCAGGCCGAGTACTTCGCTGAGGCGGAGAATATCGACGACATCCCGGAGGTCGAGGACATTCCGGAAGCGGAGACGGTGGAGGAGGCCCCATGAAAAAGAACCTGTGGAAAGCCCTGGGGGCGCTTTTATGCGCGGTGTGCCTTCTGACGGCGGCCGCCCTGCCCGCCCTGGCCGCCGTGCCCCAAAGGCCCCAGAACAAGTACGTGCTGGACGAAGCCGGGGTGCTGTCGGACAAGACGGAGAAGGAGATCATAAAGGAAAATACCGAGCTCTTTGAGAAGTGCGGCGCGGAGATCGTGGTGGTGGCCGTGGACTTCTTAGGGGGCCAGGAGATCGACAACTACGCCTATGACCTCTTTAACGAGTGGGGCATCGGTTCCTCTGAGCGGAATAACGGCATCCTGCTGGTTCTGGCCATCGGGGAAGACAACTACTACGCCACCTCCGGCTACGGCCTGGAGGACTACTTTGACGGGGCCAAGTTCCGGGAGCTTCTGGACGAGTACCTGGAGGAGGACTTCGCAAAAGGCGACTACGACGCGGGCGTCAGGAAGTTCTTCGAGGAGGTAGCAGACGAGGTAGAAGACTATTACGACGATTACGAAGACCAGTACACTCAGGACAACACCCAGGACGGCATAGAGGACTGGGGCCCCTACTACAGCCCTAACCGGGTAAGCCCCTGGAGCCGGTTCATGTCGGTGCTCTCCGGGGTGGGCCGGGTGGTCATCGTCATGGTGCTGGTCATCGTGGTGGTGCGGGCCCTCAGCGGCCATGGCCGTGGGGGACGGGGCGGCCCGCCCTCCGGCGGCGGTGGCGGTGGCAACTTCTGGGCCGGCATGATGCTGGGCAACAGGGTTGCCCGCGGCGGGCGGCGGGGCAGGTGGGGCGCGTCCCCGCCCCCTCCCCCGCCCGGGGGCTTTGGGGGGCATAGGCCCGGCGGGCACCGGCCCCCCGGGGGCTTCGGCGGCTTTACCGGGGGCGGCCGGTCCGGCGGAGGCTTCGGCGGGGGCCGGGGCGGCTTCGGCGGAGGCGGAGGCTTCACCGGCGGAGGCGGCACCCATGGCGGCGGCGCCGGCCGGCGCTGAGACAGGGAAATTTTACGCACGCGGGTACGCATTTGTATTCGCGTGCGTTTGTGCTGGTAAAAACAGGAGGGACGCAGTATGGAGAGCCCGGGGAACTCACGGAAGCCGGGGCCGGTTATCTGGCCAAAAGCGTGGAGGAACTGGGGGAAATCTGCCTTTCCTTAAAAAAATAAAAAATTTTTTTAAAAAACGCCTAACCAAATGGGGTGCTGGACCGTCTATAAGATAGAAGGGCAAAAAAAGAAAGGGTATGGGGGTGAGGACATTGTGAAGGAGCGACTGGTAAGAAAGGCGCAGAATGGCGATAAGGAGGCTTTTTTGAGCCTTATGGGAGAATTTGAGATGCCCATGTACCGCACCGCCAAGGCCATTCTGCACCGGGAGGACGATGTGGAGGACGCCGTGCAGGAGGCGGTGTGCCGGGCCTTCTACAAGATCGGCGAGGTGCGAAAGCCCAGGTCCTTTGGGGCGTGGCTCATGCGGGTGGTTATAAACTGCTGCTACGACCTTCTCAGGGACCAGCGGGGCATCGTGCCCCTGGAGCTGTTGCCCGAGCGCGCCTGTGAGGAGGACCGAGACGCCGTGCTGGACATCCGGGAGGCCCTGGCCGCCCTGGGGGAAAACGACCGGCTGATTCTGACCCTTTACTATCTCAACGACCTGACGGTGCGGGAGGTGGCGAAGGTCCTCTCTATCAGCGAGGGCGCGGTGAAGCAGAGGCTTGCCCATGGGCGCAGGCGGTTTAGGGAAGCGTATGAATTGCGCGAACAGGAAAGGAGGGCTGTGAGCTATGAGAAATGATCGTGCCCCAGAAAGGGCAAAGGAGAAGGCGCAGCGGGGGTACTTGAAGCGGGACCCGGAGTTCTGCGGGTTTCTGGCAAAAGAGCTGGACATGGAAAAGGCCCCGGAATCGTACCACAAGGCGCTGCGGGAAATCTACGCGGAGCTGCCCCGGGACATGCCGGTGCGGCACTACCCGCTGCGCGCGGCCATGAAGAACCTGGCTGTGACGGCGGCGGTGCTGGTGGTGCTGGGGCTGTCGCTGCTGGGGGCCAACCAGGCCTACCCCCAGCTGACCGAGAGCCTGCCCGGGGTGGGTATGCTCTTTAAGACGCTAAACGGCACCGAGGACGCCCCCAACCTGCCCCCGGTGACGAACACCCTGGTGGTCCATAAGGGCGGGCCAAAGGGCCTCCACAAGATACCGGACTTCGCACCCATTCAGGTGGAGGACGAAAACGGCCTTGGGAAAATTCAAATACAGGAAGCCTGGTGCGACGGGGAGAACGTCTATCTGGACGTGTCCCTGTGGGTCAGCGAGAAGCTGCCGGAGAAGGCGGCCCTGGCGGAAGACGATCTGATCGAGGCCCGCTTCCAGGAGAGCGGGGAGGACGCCGGAGAGCTCTCCCTTCGGTATGACGGCACCAGCCGCTATGAGGGCGTGTGGAAGCTTCAGGTGCCGGAGAGCGGCCAGGTGGGGGAGAGCGTGTTCCTGCAGCTGAACCTGGGCCACGGGTACCTGTATATGGCGGATGGCAGCACGGTGAACCTGCCCCTTACCATGCCCTTCTCCCTGGTAGTGGAGGTAGATAAGGGGAACGCCGTGACCCTGGAGGGGCCCGGCGAAGACAACGAATACACTGTGGAAAGCCTGCGCTATACCCCCGGCGCGGTCACCGCCCTGGTGACGGTACCCCGGCTGGGCTATTACGGCTACAGCCTGCTGCCGGGCATATCGTACTTCGGCGGCGCGGCGGAAAGCACGCCCTACGGGCTCTACGCCGTGGTAAGCGGCGAGGACGGGGAGGCCTTGTGGGAAGGCGCCCTGACAGCCGGCGAGCCCCAGGCGGACGGGCTCTCTTACCAGCCGGCGGCCCTGTCGGCCGTGCTGCCCCCGGCGGACCGGGAGAAGCTGACGCTCAGCTTTTACCAGTTTGACCCCCAGGACCTGCGGCGCTGGGCAAAGGACGCCGGGCTCTCCCAAAAGGACATTGTGAACCCCGTGACAGCGGCCTTCACCCTGGACCTGGCAGCCGGGACCCTGGAGCCCGTGGAAGACAGCCTGCACCGGGTAAGCCGTCTGGAGATATTCGAAATGTACCCGCCCTTTGAAAGCAGCCAGCAGCTCTACGTGCGGGGGCTGGAGCCGGAGTGGGAGGCAGCGGGCAGTTCTTGGGCGCTTACAGAGCTTGTCATAGGCAACTACACCTACACGGAGCACCCCGCCGCCTGGGTCCTGCGGGGCTACAAGGACGGCCAGGTGGTGCAGACCGCCACCGGCTGCGACCTAAAGGAGCTGGAGCATTCGGTCGATTGGGATTATGAGGGCGTCCCCATCCATAGGGACGGGAGCGGAGAACTCTGGCTGGAAGACGGGAGCGAGTATGAGCTCAATACCTTCCTCCACGTGTACTTCCAGATCCAGTACCCCCCGGGCATGCAGGGGCCCTTCGACCGGCTGGAGCTGGTGGACACGGCCACCGGCGAAGTGCTCATTGAGGACCTGGAAGCGTCCTATGAGAGGAACCTGCGGTGGGTGCTCACGGCGGGGGGATATAAGAGGTGAGCTGCCTAATGCCATTAAGATAAGCCCCCTCGAAAAGAGTTCTCTTTAACAAAGAAACCGTTACTCCATCCCCCCGCCATGGGCCCGGCGGTACTCCACAGGCGTCAGGCCCTTTGCCTCCCGGAAGAGCTTCGTGAAATAGGCGGCGTCCGAAAAGCCGCAAGCGGCCCCTACATCGGCTGTTTTTTCCTTGCTGGAAACCAGCATGGCCTCCGCCTGCTGAAGGCGGAATTCCCGCAGGTAGCGGCTGGGGGTGGTGCGCAGATTGCTGCGGAAACACCGCAGGCACTCGCTTTCGCTGATGGAGGCGCTCTGGGCTATCTGCGCTACAGTCAGCTCCTCCCGGTAGCTCTGCCCGATAAAACGGAGCATCTCTTTGATGCGCCGGGTATCCCGCCGGGCTTTTTCCGACAGGCCCGTATGGCAGACCTCCGGCTGGCAGGACAGCTGGTAGGCCGCATCCTCCAGCGCCTGCCGGGCCTTGATCTCAAAGCCAGGCTCCTTCTGGTCCATAGCGTGCCAGGCGGCGCAGAAGGAGGACATGCACGTCCACTGCCAGGGCACGTCCGGGCTCAGCATCACGGCTCCGGCGTTTTCCACAGGCTGTATGTACTTCTGCCAGATGAGGCTGTCCGGCTGGCTGATGAATTTGGGGTTGAACACCACCGAGCGTATCCCACAGGTCTCGCCCTCCGGGGTGAGCTCATGGAGTACCCGCGGCCCCAGAAACACCGCGTAGCCCGGGTCTAACAGGATGGGGCCGTCCACGGTCTCACACCGGACGCGATGGCGGGTACACAATATATACTCCCAGTCCTCATGCCAGTGCCAGGGAACGGAATGCTCCGGGAGCGCCACTTCGTAAATCGTGATGGGGAACCAGTCTGTGCCGTGTTCCGTAAGCTCCCGGCCATCCGCGCCCACCATCGCCCTCTTTTCCTTCCCATCCATAAGCCTTCTCTCCTTTGACGGATTTTTTATAGAAACCGGCAGGATTTATTCTACCGCTCCCCCCGCTCTGGCTGCTATAATGATAGCACAAGGAAAGCCGGGAAGCAAGCGGGTTTTCCGGGAAGATACGCCTGTGCATCACGCTGGCGGCAGTAAAATATAAGAATGAATTTCAAGATAATGAAAACAAAATCAAAGGAAATGAGGTTTTAGCATGAGCAAAAAATACGCAAATCCAGAGGAACAGATCAAGGCCGGGGTGCTGTTCTGCCCCGCTGAGCCAGAACTGGTGGCCATCAAGCGCCGCACCCACAACCTAAACGTGGACTACAACCAGACCCACGAGGACGAGTTTGAGAAGCGGGAGGCCATCCTCCGCGAAATCATCGGCGAGATGGGCGAGGGCGTGCGCATCCAGGGGCCCATCGCTTTCCACTACGGCAAACACACGAAGATTGGCAAAAACTTCTTCGCAAACTTTAACTTCACCGTGCAGGACGACGGTGAAGTTACTATCGGCGACTACTGTAACTTTGGCCCCAACGTGACCATCGTCACCCCTGTGCACCCCATGGTGGCCAGCGAGCGCCGGGCCATGCGCACCGCCGAGGGCGAGACGAAGCTGCTCTGCTACGCAAAACCCGTGCACATCGGCAATGACTGCTGGTTTGGGGCGAATGTCACTGTCTGCCCCGGTGTCACCATCGGCGACGGCTGCGTCATCGGTGCGGGCAGCGTAGTGACCCGGGATATCCCGGCAAACAGCTTTGCCGCCGGCGTGCCCTGCCGGGTAATACGGGAGATAACTGGGGCGGACAGCATGGTAAATATGCCCGATATACTGGACGATAACCAGGTGCTGGAGACCGTCAGATAAAGAGAGAGGATACATGTGAAAACAAAGGAGAAGGGCAGCGTGTAAAACGCTGCCCTTCTCCTTTGAAGAGTTTATA